>JBJEQT010000189.1:0-24397 GCA_051881895.1 Oscillospiraceae bacterium | reverse complement strand
GTTCTCCCAACGAACACGCCGCCTACTTTTCCCGCTACCCCAACAACTTTTTTCTTTTTTTGTTCTTCCGCTTTTTGGGGAAGACATTGGGACAAATCATAAACATCTGGTTAGCTGCCGGCTTGGTCAACATTTTATTTGTCGATATCGCATTGTTTTTAAGCTGCTTTTGTGCTAAAAAATGCTTTGGCCGAAAGACTTTTTACTGTGTTTTCGCCTTATCGGCCCTTTTGTTCGCCTTTTCCCCCTGGCTGATCGTGCCCTACAGCGATACGCTTTCCATGCCGTTTCCCATTGGAATTTTCGCCTGTTTCCTATGCTTTCGTGAAGCGGAAAAGCGCCCGAAAAAAATCATGTTCGCCGTTTTGGCTGGGCTTCTCACCTGGATTGGGTATCTGATCAAACCGACTGTTGTCATCGCCTGGATTGCCGTTGCCGTGATTGGATGTTTTCTTCCTTTTTCCGCTAAAAAATCGTTTCGGCAGCATGCCGGCTTTCTCCTTTTGACAGGAATTCTTTTTTTCTTAGGCAGCATTATATGGCAAAGCTTTTTGTATCACCAGCAATGGATGGAAATCGATCCGCAAAAAGCAGCCCCTGCTGAGCATTTTTTTATGATGGGACTCAATCAGGGCAAAGGCACCTATGGGTCTTACAAGGAAGACGACGTGGCTTTCACCTTCTCTTTCGCCACACTCGAGGAGCGAAAAGAGGCCGACCTGCAGGTTGCTTTTCAGCGGCTTCAAGAATATGGTCCTGGGGGATATCTTCGCTTTTTATGGAACAAAGCGCGGTGGGTCACCTCCGAAGGCGTTTTCTTTTGGGGAAAAGAAGGGCACTTTGCCGATTTTTCCAAATCTCCTTTCAATGATTTTCAAAATTTATTTTACCCCACCGGTTCTTTTTTCCCCCTTTTCTTGTATTTGGCCCAGGGCGTGTGGCTTTTGACCTTGTTTTTACTGATAATTCCTTTCTGGCCCGGCTGCCGTTTCAGAAAAAACAAGTCTTTTGAAGCTTTACCGCTAACGGCGTTGCTTCGCTGTGCGCTTTTGGGTATTCTGCTTTTTATTTTGCTTTTTGAGGGACGCTCCCGCTATTTGATTTTGTATCTCCCCTGCTTTTCCCTTCTCTCCGGGTGGGCGCTGTCCGTCTGTTTTCAGCGTTTGTTTGCGCAAACGTCAGAAGAACCGCTATAAAAATCGGCGTCCGCGCTTGCTCATCTCTACTGATTTGAAAGGAGACAATCTATGCTTCGAAAAATATTCTCCATCCTTTTGATGCTGCTTGTTCTTTCCGGATGCGCTGTCTCTCCTCTTCCGCACTCCGGCGATGTTTCCGTCTCTCCTTCCCCGGAAAGTACGGATGGTTCCACGGTACCGGAATCTGTCCAGTCTCTTTCAGAGGAAAGCGACCCCCTCCAAAAAATCCTCGATTCCATGACCCTGGAAGAGAAAGTCGCGCAGATGTTTTGGGTTCGCTGCCCCGCGCAAGGGGCAACCCAGACCGTTTCGGACTGGCAAATCGGCGGATTCATCCTCTTCGGCCGGGATTTCGCCGAAAGCACACCGCAGCAGCTTCGGCAGACAATTGACAAATATCAGCAGGCCGCGAAAATTCCTCTTTTGATCGGGGCGGATGAAGAAGGCGGCGAGGTCGTCCGGGCCAGCCGCTATCCCCAGTTTCGCGCCAACGCTTTTCAGTCCCCCCGAAAGCTGTACGAGCAGGGCGGCTTGGACTCTGTTTTGAGCGATGCCGCCGAGAAATCAGCTTTTCTGCTGGATCTCGGCATCAACGTAAATCTTGCGCCGGTTTGTGATCTGTCTGTCAACCCCGCAGATTATATTTACAGCCGCGCCTTGGGACAGGACGCGCAGACGACTTCCTCCTACGTATCGGCGCTGGTTTATCAGATGCAGCAAAGCGGCATCGGCAGCGTGCTGAAGCATTTCCCCGGTTATGGGCCAAATGGGGATACGCATTTGGGCTTCGTGCGGGATGACCGGCCGTTGGAAACGTTTCAAAAAGAGGATTTTCTCCCGTTCCAGGCAGGGATTGACGCCGGCGCCCCCAGTATTCTGGTCAGCCATAACATTGTCAGCTGTATGGACGATTCCCTGCCCGCCTCCCTTTCCCCCGCTGTGCACTACCTGATGCGGGACGACCTTGGGTTTGACGGAGTGATCATGACCGATGATTTATCCATGGACGCCATCAGGACCCAATACGGACTGGAAGAATCCGCTGTTTTGGCAGTGCTGGCAGGAAACGATCTTTTGATCAGTACTGATTTTACAACGCAGCTTCCGGCGGTTTTAGAAGCCGTGGAAGAAGGCGTGATCCTGCAATCACAAATCGATTCTTCGGTGCTGCGTGTTCTTCGCTGGAAGCAACAATTGGGCCTTTTGGCAGAGGAGGAAAACAATTGACCAATCTCCCTGGACCCGGCTATCTGGGAAACGATGAAATCCACCTGATACTGGCCAATCTCACCAAAGCGGTCCCGGAAAAAGGATATCTGCCGGCTTACTGCTTCCAGATTCGGCGTTGCCAGGATAACGCTTTGGTGGGCAGCTGTGTCCTGCGGGTAGGACAAAACGCTGCAGTGCAGTACAGCGGGCATGTGGGATATGCCATCGCCCCGGACTACCGCGGCCACCGGTATGCGGCAAAAGCAGTTGCTCTTTTGCTGCCGCTTGGCTTTCGATGCGGCCTGAGGGAAATCATCATCACCTGCAGGCCGGATCATTCGGCATCCCGCCGGACCTGCCTGCTGGCAGGCGGTACTTTTTTGGGGATCTCTCCTGTCCCGGATTGGCACGAAATGTATCATACCGGCTGCAGAGAGGTCTGTCGCTACCGTTTTTGCACCCATCAATCGCTACATACCGCGAAATAAAAAATCGGAGGTTTTTCTATGTTGGTACAAGATGTTTTTTCTTTTTTGGATGAATTGGCGCCTTTTTCTTACGCCATGGATTTTGATAACAGCGGTCTGTTGGCAGGCGATCTGTCGCAGCCGGTCCGAAAAATCCTGGTAGCGCTGGACTGTACGGATTCTGTGGTCAAAAAGGCCCGGGAAATTGGCGCTGATTTGATTGTTACCCATCACCCGGTGATTTTCGACCCGCTGAAAACAGTAACCGCCGGCTCCATCGTCCACCAGCTGGTTTCCTCCGGTATCTCCATTATCTGTGCCCATACCAATTTGGATTTGGCCCGCGGCGGTGTAAACGACCAATTGGCGCGGTGCCTGGGATTAAAATGTCTGGAGGGCCTGACCCCCGTTCCCTGCACCGATCGGGACGGGAAGGCGGTAACAGAATACTTGGGCCGCGTTTCTTTCCTGGCCGAGCCAATGTCTCCGGAGGATTTCGCCGGCTTTGTCAAAGAACGGTTGGGCGGAAATGTCCGTTTTGTGTGCGGGAACCGCCCAGTACACCGTGTAGCGGTCTGCGGGGGCTCCGGCGCCGACTGTCTGGAAGACGCTGTCCGCACCGGCGCCGACGCGCTGGTCACCTCGGAGGTAAAGCATCACATTTTCCTGCTGGCGGCGCAGCAGGGCATTACATTGATAGACGCCGGGCATTTCCACACCGAAGACGTTGTGGTAGAACCCCTTTGCCAACAACTGCGGGCAGCTTTTCCCGAAGTGGAAGTGCTGGCCTATCATCTGGCAGAAATCCAGGTACGGTAAAATTAGCGGACTTACATTTTTTGACAGGTATCCGGTTTGGAGCAATGAAAAAGCCGCAGTCGTTTGACTGCGGCTTTTTTATACGAAATCGAAATTAGGCTTTATTGATCGAGCCAAACAGCTCCATTTTTTCTTTGACGGTATCTTTGATTGCCTGTGTGCCGGGAGCCAGCAGCTTTCTGGGGTCGAAGCCTTTGCCTTCCAGATCTTTTCCAGCCTCGATGTATTTACGGGTCGCTTCCGCAAAGGCCAGCTGACATTCCGTATTGACATTGATTTTGGAAACGCCCAGGGAGATGGCTTTTTTGATCATATCCGCAGGGATACCGGTGCCGCCGTGCAGAACCAGAGGCATACCAGGGGTTTTTTCCTGAATTTTAGCCAGTACTTCAAAGTTCAGGCCCTTCCAGTTGGCGGGATATTTGCCATGGATATTGCCAATGCCGGCAGCCAGCATGGTAACGCCCAAATCAGCGATCATTTTGCATTCATCCGGATCGGCAACTTCACCGCCGCCGACAACGCCGTCTTCCTCGCCGCCGATAGCGCCTACTTCCGCCTCTACGGAAATACCCTTTTCGTTAGCCAGCGCGATAATCTCTTTGGTTTTTTCAACGTTCTCCGCAATCGGATAATGAGAACCGTCGAACATAACGGAGGAGAAGCCAGCCTCGATAACAGCTTTCGCGCCCTCATAGGTGCCGTGGTCGATGTGCAGCGCAACCGGCACAGTGATCTTCATGTCTTTGATCAGGCCGTTTACCATTCCAACAACAGCGTCCCAACCGCCCATGTATTTGCCTGCGCCTTCGGATACGCCCAGGATGACGGGAGAATTGTTCTCCTGTGCAGTTTGCAGAATCGCCTTTGTCCACTCCAGGTTATTAATATTAAACTGACCGACGGCATATTTGCCCTCTTTTGCCTTGGTGAGCATTTCTTTTGCGGAAACCAGCATATTTAACTCCTCCTAAATTTCGCAGATTTGCTTCTTTTATTATAGTAGATTGTCTAAAAAAAAGCAAATCTTTTTCGTCATTTTTACAATAACAGCGTAAAAACTTTCCGTTTTCAATTAAAAAAGGCCGGCCCTAACAGCCGGTCTTTTTTACTGTTATACCGCCGGAAGCTGGGAGAGCGCCGCCGCGTCCTGTGTGGTAATCTCCGGCACCTGTTCTGTGCCGCTTTGCTGCTCCGCTTCCCAGGTATCCAATCCCTTAATGGAAAGAATATTGTATCCGTCTTTCACTTTTTTTAATTGATAGATCATGTACTTATCCGGTTCTGGCTCATATTTGGAACCGCCCACAGCAGCTTCCCACAAAGTGCCCGGCGGGATATATCCCACTGTCAGCGTATACAGCTCCCCTTTTTTCTCAATCTTTGTCACTTGCGGGGTGTACTGGCTGGTCTGCCCCATAACAGGCACGCCGTAGGTTTTGGTTTCCGGGTCGTACGGATAGGTGACATCAAAATCCTCAATGGTCTGATGCTGCAATTGGACATTGGAGCCGTAAAGCTTCGCCGCATATACGTCCAAATCCGAAGCGGGGACCACCAGCATGGCACTCTCGTCGTAAGTATATTTGTCCGTATTGCTCAACAACGTTCCCCACAAAGAAGACTGCAGCAAAAATAACGGGTCCGCATGCTCCGGCGAATCAAATTCTATCGGGTCGAACATGACTACCGGGAGCAGATAATCTTCGAACTTTGATTTCTCCTGCGTATTGTCCATGATCTGGTTGGTCAGGCGGATACAGAATCCCGCTACCGAAACCAGGCCGATCACAGCCAGAATCAGAAATACTCCGCCCAAAGGCAGCGCGTATTTGCTTCTGCGTTTGTGTTTATTCAATGGGCTTTGTTTTTCCATAACAATACCTCAACTTTCTATCAGTGCTCCTCCTGCTCTTCCGGCAGAAGTTCCACACGGATCCGGCCGATCCGCTGCTCCTCTACCTGCAGGACGGTCACTTTCAGTCTGCCGCGGATAAAACTCTCCATCGGTTCCGGGATATGCTCCAGCTCCTCCAGCACCCATCCGCTGACAGAATGATAATCACAGTCGAAATCCGGAGGGGTATATCCGACTTCCTCAAACAAATCGTCCAGATCCGTTTCGGCTGCCGTTTCAAAACAATTATCTCCCACGCGGGTAATGCCTTCGGGAATTTCGTCGCTTTCGTCATAGATTTCGCCGACCAATTCCTCCAGGATATCCTCCATTGTCACCAGGCCATAGGTACCGCCGTAATCATCGGTCACAATAGCCATATGCTGATTGTGTTTCTGCAGCATGTTCAGCACCGCAGGAATTTTCATGGAACGGTGAACAAATACGCACTGGTGCATCAGCCGGCGGACATCCAGCGCCTGTTTCCCGTGCTGCACCATTTCATCGAACATATCACGCAGATATAAAACACCGATGATTTTATCCACGGAATGTTCATACACGGGGATACGGGAATAATGCTCCGGCACGATCTTTTCCAGGATCTCGTCGATGCTGTCATCCACATCGACGCACACCATGTCCACACGCGGAATGGCGATTTTTTCCGCAGGCGTTTCGTCAAACTCCAGCGCAGACTGGACCAGCGTGCTTTCTTCCTTGCCCAGAACGCCTTCGTTTTCAATGGTCTCGATAATGTACTTTAACTCTTCCTCAGTAACGGAAGGTTCCTTTTTTTCGCTTTGAAACAGATTGATAAAAGCATGCTGCATCCGGATAAACAAAAAGGAAATGGGGGTCAGCAGCGTAATAATCGCCAGCAGCACGCCGCATACGCCCAGCGCGACCTTTTCGCTATGCTCTTTTGCAAAGGTTTTCGGCAGGATCTCACCAAAAATCAGCACCAGAATCGTGACCACTGCGGTGGAAACCCAGGTACCCGCATTCCCCAGCCAGGTGGTAAAAAGCACCGCGGCAATAGAGGATATGGCAATGTTCACCAGGTTGTTGCCAATCAAAATGCTTGACAGCGTTTTTTCGTACATTTCCGCAATTTTCAAAGCCATGGCGGCTTTTTTGTTGCCTGATTCGGCATAATTTTTCAAGCGGATGGTATTTACGGTAGCAAATGCGGTTTCCGACGCGGAAAAAAATGCCGAACCCGCCAAAAGCGCTACCAATCCTACGTATACTTGCCATCCTATGTCTTCCAAAGTTGTACCAGCTCCGTTATTTAAAATTTTCATAGAAAGGTCTATGAATCGCTGTCATTATAACAAAAACCATCTGGCAACACAAGGCTTCTGTCCGACAATTCACAAATTCCTAACTTTTCCGCAGGTTCTTACATTTGCCTTTTCCTGTATTGCCATTAAAAAAGGCCGGCCTTTCGGCCGGTCTTTTTCTCTTTTGATTACTGCGCGTCAGCGGCTTTTTTCGCTTCCAGTTTCGCCAGCGCATCTTTGCGGGAAAGATTGATTCTTCCCTGCTGGTCAATCTCGGTTACCATGACAACGATCTCGTCGCCTACCGAAACAACATCCTCTACTTTTTCGACCCGGTGATTCTCCAGCTTGGAGATGTGAACCAAGCCTTCTTTTCCGGGCGCAATCTCAACAAATGCGCCAAAGCTCATCAGTCGGGTCACGCGTCCTTTATAGATCGATCCGATCTCAGGATCTTTCGCGATCAGTTCCACGATATCGGCAGCGCGTTTGATATCGTCTTTGTTGATGGCGGAAATGAACACCCGGCCATCCTCTTCGATATCAATTTTAACATTGCATTCCGCACAGATTTTCTGGATTACTTTACCGCCCTGGCCAATGACGTCGCGGATCTTGTCCACATCAATTTTCAGCGTCTTCATCTTCGGCGCGTAGTCGGACAGTTCCTCACGCGGCGCAGAAATCGCTTTGAGAATAATCTCATCAATGATATAATCACGGGCTTTATGGGTCTTGGCAAACGCCTCTTTGATGATTTCCGGTGTCAGGCCGTCGATCTTCAGGTCCATCTGGATGGCGGTAATACCCTTATGGGTGCCGCCGACCTTAAAGTCCATATCGCCGTAGAAATCTTCCAATCCCTGAATGTCTACCATGGTCATCCAGCGATCTCCCTCTGTGATCAAGCCGCAGGAGATACCGGCTACCGGCGCTTTGATCGGAACGCCCGCGTCCATCAGCGCCAGAGTAGAGCCGCAGATGGAAGCCTGCGAGGTGGAACCGTTGGAGGAAAGCACCTCAGAAACCAGGCGCATCGCGTAGGGGAACTCTTCTTCGGAAGGCAGAACCGGTTCCAGCGCTTTCTGCGCCAAGGCGCCATGGCCGATTTCCCGACGTCCGGGGCCGCGGCTGGGGCGGGTCTCACCAACAGAATAAGAGGGGAAATTATAATGATGCATATATCTGCGGGTCTCTTCGTTATCAATGCCGTCCAGAAGCTGCGCTTCCCGCATGGAGCCAAGCGTCGCAACCGTCAGCACCTGGGTCTGGCCGCGGGTGAACATACCGGAACCGTGTACCCGGGGCAAAATGCCCACTTCGGCAGCCAGAGGACGCATCTCGTCCAGCTTTCTGCCGTCGACACGTTTTCCCTCGTCCAGCAGCCAGCGCCGCACGATAAACTTCTGCAGCTTGTAGATGCACTCGTCGATCTGGGCTGCCTGATCCGGATGGGTTTCTTCAAACTTTTGATGAATGTCCTCCACAATCGGGGCCAAGCGAGCTTCGCGCTCCACTTTATCATCGGTATCCAGCGCGTATTTTACGCGGTCAATGGCATATTCCTTAATCGCCTCGAACAGGTCATGGTCGATTTCCTGAGATTCAAAGGCAAATTTTTCTTTGCCGATCTCTTTTTGCACATCGGAAATGAAAGCGACCATTTTTTTGCATTCTTCATGCGCTTTCATAATGGCTTCCAACATGGTATCGTCATCCACTTCGTTGGCGCCCGCCTCAATCATAACGATCTTCTCAGCGGAGCCTACAACGGTAACCAGCATATCGGAAACTGCGCGCTGTGCCTCATCCGGGCAAATGACAATTTCGTCGTCTACCAGCCCAACATTCACACCCGCTACCGGGCCGTTCCACGGAATGTCAGAAATGGACAAGGCAAACGAAGTGCCGATCATGCCGGCGATCTCCGGCTGGCAGTCCGGATCAACGGACATGACGGTCATGACCACCGATACATCGTTGCGCATATCTTTGGGGAACAGCGGACGAATGGGGCGGTCCACCATGCGGGACGCCAGAATAGCCTTTTCGGACGGACGGCCTTCTCTTTTCAGGAAAGAACCCGGGATCTTGCCGACAGAATAAAGCTTTTCCTCAAAGTCTACCGACAGCGGGAAGAAATCAATTCCGTCGCGGGGTTTCTGGGATGCGGTAACATTGCACAGAACCGTCGTGTCGCCGTAGCGCACCAGGCAGGAGCCATTGGACAGGCCGCACATTTTTCCCACCTCAAAAGCAATGGGTTTTCCGGCCAGTTCTGTTTTAAATACGCGGTAATTTTCGAACATATTCATAGCCTCCATTTTGCGTTGGCAGGCCTTGGACGGATTTAGCAATAAATCCGCTGCTCGATCTCTTTCGAACAGCCGATTCACTGCTAAAGGCCTTTCCGCAGCCTTCCAAAATTTTCAACATATGCACTTGAAGGGCGGACGAGAACCGTCCGCCCTCCGGAATAAAAACTACTTTCTCAGACCCAGTTTTGCAACGATCGCACGATAACGCTCGATATCGGTTTTCTGCAGGTAGTTGAGCAGGTTCCGTCTGTGACCGACCATTTTGAGCAGGCCGCGGCGGGAATGATGATCCTTTTGATGAATCTTCAAATGCTCAGTCAAATCATTGATCCGTTTGGTCAGAACAGCGATCTGCACTTCGGGAGAACCGGTGTCGTTTTCATGGGTTTTGTTTGCCGAAATGATTGCAGCTTTTTCTTCTTTTAACAGCATTTTCTTTCCACCTTTTTTTATTTGCCGGTATCTTAGCAAAGGGCTGTGAAAATTCCCGCATCGGGCGTTTCCCCTAAGCCAAGGTACAGCATGATTAGCCTATATAGTATATCATGGGTTTTTCTTCTTGTAAAGCCTTTTTTACGATTTCCTCCGCCGTTTGCGCATCGGATGCAATCTGGTTCCGCAGCGCTTCCACGGAATCGAATTTTTGCTCCGGACGCAGGAAAGACAGAAATTCCACCGGGACCTGTTTTCCATACAAATCGCCGGAAAATCCGATCAAATAGGTTTCCGCCCGCGGCGCCATTCCTTTTTCGACAGTAGGCCGCACGCCGATGTTGGTCACACCGGCATAGAAATTCCCATCTACCTGGGCCATGGTCGCGTATACGCCAAACCGCGGCAGCACCATCTGCTGCGGAATCGGCTGATTGATCGTCGGAAACTGCAGTTTGCGCCCCAACGCTTTGCCATGCTCCACCGGGAAATCCAGAAAGTACCGCCGGCCCAATAGCTGACGGGCTTTTTCCATCTCCCCCTCGGCAATGGCGCGGCGCACCCGGGTAGAGCTGACCGCTTCGCCTTCGTCCATCACCTCTTCCAGAATCGTGCAGGACAATCCGGCTTTTTCGCAGAACCGGGACAGAGCCGCCGCATCGCAGGATGCGCCTTTTCCAAAGCGAAAATCACTGCCGCAGCAGACAGCCGCCGCATTCATTTTTTCTTTCAAAATCCGGCTGACAAACTCTTCGCCCGACAGATTGCAAAAATCAGAAAATTCCGGCGCGTAGATTTGCTGAATGCCCATGCTTTTTAAAATGCGGATTTTCTGCTCCAGCGTTGTTATTTCACCGGCGCCCTGTTTTTTGGCCGGGCCGCTTTCGTTCATGGTGAAGGTGAACACCGCAGGGGTCAGGTTCCCGTTTGCCAATTCCACCGCCTTTTCGATCACGCGGCGATGGCCCCGATGTACCCCGTCAAAAAAACCCAGTGCTACTGCCGTCTGCCGTATTTTCATTTTTATCTCTCCCCCAGGCGATACTTTTATCCACCGATCACCGTACAAATAATTTTCGGATGCGCAGCTCGCCCTGTTCTTCACAGCCAAGGCCCAAGAACTGCCCGTCCGGGCCAAAAACACAAAAGTCCCCTTTTATTCCGGCGCACCCCACCCGGGAAGATGACAGCCGAACGCCGTTTTGGAACAGGCGGGCGTTTTTCGCCGTCAGTCGGATCTTCTCATACGCCGTAAAGGCCGTTTCCACCGGCAGGACTTTTTCCCGCAAGGTGCCCGCGTCTGCCATTTGCTGGGCCTGCTCAATGGTAATGGCGTCCTCTACCCGGTACCCGGAGGAGATGACCCGCCGCAGTCCGGTCATCACCGCGCCGCAGCCCAACGCCTGCCCTACATCATGGCAGATGGTCCGCACATAGGTGCCTTTGGAGCACGATACATAAATCCTGTAAAGGTGGTTTTCTTCCCGTGCTTCCAGCAGCCGGAGTTCATGCACCGTCACCGGGCGGGATTGGCGTTCCACTTCCACCCCTTCCCGTGCCAGATCGTAAAGCCGTCGGCCCTGCACCCAAATGGCCGAATACATGGGCGGCGTCTGCAAGAAATCCCCACGGAACCGGGACAGGGCCTCTTCCACCTGTGCCGCAGTACAGGAGACCTCCCTTTCGGTCAGCACCTTGCCGGTGCAGTCCTGGGTATCGGTTGTCTGCCCCAGCCGGAACCAGGCCTCATACGCTTTGGTCTGGTCGGGCAGAATATCGCACGCTTTGGTCGCCGCGCCCAAAAAAAGGGGCAGCACACCGGTTGCCATCGGGTCCAGCGTCCCCCCGTGCCCGACTTTTCGGGTCCTGGCAATTCCGCGCACCTTGGCAACCACATCAAAAGAGGTAAATCCCTCCGGCTTATCGATCAGCAGAATACCGGACAGTTCCCCCTGGTCTGCATTTGTTTTTTCGCTCAAAGTCCGGCCTCCTCACAGGCGGCCTGCGCCGCTTGGACGATTTTATCCCGGCATTGTTCCAGCGTCCCCAAAATAAAACAGCCCGCCGCCCGGGCATGTCCCCCGCCGCCAAAAACAGCACAAATCTTCGACGCATCGACCTTTTCCACCGTGCGCAGCGAAATTTTAAAGCCGTCCGGTTTTTCCCGCAGCGTGATTCCCACCTGCACCCCTTCGATCTCACGGGGAATCGAAGAAAGTCCGTCCAGTTCTGATTCCTTTGCGCCGGTACGGTCCAGCATGTCTTTGGTGACGGCAATCACCGCGATTTTGCCCTCCATCGCATAGACGAGTGAGTCCAGCACTTCCCGCTCCATGGCAATCCGCGCCTTGGATTTGATACCAAACATCCGGCGATTGATCTGGTAAGCGCTCGCCCCCAAATCGACCATATCCGCCGCTATGCGGAGCGTGTGGGAAGTGACATTGGAATACTGGAAACAGCCTGTATCCGTACACAATCCGGTATAAATACAATCGGCGATGGTCCGGTCCGGTTCTACACCCATTCCACGAATCACTTCGATCATAATTTCAGCAGTAGCCGCCGCACCGGCCCGCAGCAACGTATGCTTTGCGTATCCGCGGTTGGATGGATGGTGGTCTATGCACAGATCCACTTTGTCCGCCCAGCGGGAAAGGGCGCTGCCCAAAAGCTGCGTGTCTGCAACATCCACCGCCGTCACGAATTGAGGCGTAACATCAGGCATTTGTTCCGGCAGCAAAAAATCAAATTGCGGCGGGATAGGATCCGAGCAGGCAACCCTCGCTCGTTTCCCCATGGCCCGCAACGCATAATACAGGCCGAAACCGGAACCAAGGGTATCTCCGTCCGGGCTTTGGTGGCACAGAATCAGGATGTCATCCTGTTCTCTGAGATACTCACAGGCCTGTTGTACCGTCATTCTATCATCCTTTCTTTTCCAAACCGCATACCGCTTTTTGCTTAATCCCGGTGTAAATCATGAATCATTTGATTAATATGGGCACTGTGTTCAATCGAATCATCCGCAATAAACTGGATTTGGGGAGACCGGCGCAGCTTGATTCGCTGGCCCAGCTCCCGGCGCACATAACCGGCCGCGTTGTTCAGCCCTTCCACGGCGGATTTTGCTGCATCAACACCGTCCAATGAGCTGACATATACCCGGCACAAGGACAGATCCTTGCTCAAATCCACTTTCAAAATGCTTAAAAGCCCGTTGATTCTCGGATCTTTCAGCGTACGCATAATGTCGGTCAGTTCCCGTTTCACATCCTCACTGGTTCGATCCAGACGAAAGCTCGGCATCTTGGCCGCCCCCTTATTTTTATTTGCCGAAACTACCGGCCAAGAAATTTTAGCTGTTCTTCGCGCAAAAAGGGTTACGTCCCGCGTAACCCCCAGCTGCCTTTTCGCAGGCAAAATATCAAAAAGTTAATCCTCCCGATATTCTTCCACTACATAAGCTTCCAGAATATCTCCTTCTTTGATGTCGTTGAATTTTTCCATGGTCATACCACACTCATAGCCGGAAGCCACTTCACGCACATCGTCTTTGAAACGTTTGAGGGAGGAAAGCTTGTCATCCGCAATGATAATGCCGTCGCGCACGACCCGGATATTGGCGTTGCGGGTGATTTTGCCGTCCAACACATAGCAGCCCGCGACCACGCCGACGCCGGTAATCTTATACACCTGGCGGATTTCGGCACGGCCCAGATCCACATCCTTATATTTCGGCGCCAGCATACCTTTCATGGCTGCAGTCACATCTTCGATCGCGTCGTAGATGATCCGGTACAGACGGATTTCCACGCCGCTCTGCTCTGCGTTTTCCTTCGCTACCGGGTCAGGCCGCACGTTAAAGCCGACGATAATCGCATTGGACGCTTCCGCCAGCATTACGTCGGACTCGCTCACCGCGCCAACCGCGCCATGGATAACCCGGACGCGGACTTCCTCGTTGGAAATTTTCTCCAGCGACTGGCGAACCGCCTCTACCGAGCCCATCACATCCGCTTTTACGATGATCGGCAATTCTTTCATTTCGCCCTCAGCAATCTGGCTGAACAGATTGTCCAGTGTGACCTTCTGGTAGGATTTGAACGCCTCTTCTTTTTGCTCATGCCGGCGCTGTTCTACCAATTCACGGGCCAGCCGCTCATCCTCTACGGCATTGAACGTATCGCCTGCGGAAGGCACTTCCGCCAGGCCGGTGATTTCCACCGGGACCGACGGGCCGGCTTCTTCCACATGCTGGCCGTGGTCGTCCAGCATGACACGAACGCGGCCCAGGGCGGTGCCCGCAATGATCACATCGCCGGTGCGCAGCGTACCGTTCTGCACCAGTACCGTGGCCACAGGGCCGCGGCCTTTATCCAGCTTCGCCTCGATGACAGTTCCCTTCGCCAAACGGTCGGGGTTGGCTTTGAGTTCTTTCATATCCGCTACCAACTGAACCATTTCCAACAAGGTGTCAATGCCCTGCTTGGTCACGGCGGAAACCGGTACGCAGATAACGTCGCCGCCCCACTCTTCGGGGACCAGTTCATATTCGGTCAATTCCTGCTTCACCTTATCCGGATTGGCAGTATCCTTATCCATTTTGTTAATGGCTACAATGATGGAAACGCCTGCAGCCTTGGCGTGGTTGATCGCTTCCACGGTCTGGGGCATAATGCCGTCATCCGCCGCGACAACCAGAATCGCAATATCTGTGACCTGTGCGCCGCGGGCGCGCATGGAAGTAAACGCCTCATGGCCGGGGGTATCCAGGAAGGTAATGGGACGGTCATTGACCATGACCCGGTACGCACCAATATGCTGGGTAATACCGCCTGCCTCGGTGGATGTCACGTTCGCATGGCGAATGGCATCCAGCAAGGAAGTTTTGCCGTGGTCTACGTGACCCATAACGACGACGACCGGGCTTCTCTCCTGCAGGTTTTCGTCGTTGTCCTCGCTGTCGTCGATCAAACGATCCTCAATGGTGAGAATCACTTCTTTTTCAACCTTCGCGCCGATTTCCATCGCAACCATCGCGGCGGTATCGTAATCGATCACCTCAGTGACCGAAGCCATCACGCCCAAGGCCATCAGGCGTTTGATGACTTCCGCCGCGGTGACCTTTAACCGCGCGGCCAATTCGCCCACCTGAATTTCGTCGGGAATGGTGATCTCCAGCTTCTGGCGTCTTTGCCGTTCCATTTCCAGGCGGCGCATCTTCTGGGCTTCCTTATCCTTTCGGGAGAACTGGGGGCGCCCCCGCTGGGCAGAACGCTGGGTCAGCTTCTGCTTTTTCACGCCGGTATCCCGGTTGCCCATGCTGGAAGTGGCGATATTGTCGTATTTTTCATTGTATTTGTCCAGGTTGACCTGGGAAGTGCGCATATCCACATGCCGTCCGCGGGTGCCGGTAGAACCAGCCTCGGAAACGGTAGCGGAGGCCGCTCCGGCTTGCGGGCGGTTCTGCTGCAAAGCAGGCCGGCTGCCCTGCGGATTGCGGGTGTTTTGCTGTCCCGGTTTCTGATCGGCGGGCTTTTTATCCTTCTGCGGCTGAGGCTGTGCCGGCGCCGGCTCTTTTTTCTCTGCCGGGGCGGAGGATTTCTCTTCCTTGGGGCTTGCCTTTTCTACCGGCTCCTCTTTTTTGCCGGAAGCGAAATAAGCGTCAAAATTCTCCACTTGATTTTTTTGGGTAAAATGTTCGAACACAACATTCAGTTCTTCTTCCGTCAGCGCGGTCATGTGTTTTTTTGGCGTGTCAAAATGTTTTCCCAGCAGGGTAATCACGTCTTTGCTGGGAACATTCAAATCCTTGGCCACTTCATGCACACGGTATTTTATCATCATAATGCAGGTTCCTCCTTGTTCTTGTCGTCGGTCAGCTGCGCCAGCTTTTTGGCAAGGCCCTCATCGGTCACTGCCAAGATTCCGGCCCGTTTGCCCGCCGCAAACCAAATTTCGTCCATGGTCAGCGGCATTTCTTTCATTGGGGCGCCGGACTTTTCACAAACCAGCGCGATTTCTTTCCGGGACCTGGGAGACAAATCTTTTGCAAGCAGCACCAGCCCGGCTTTTTTCTTTTTCACCGCCTCTTTGGCCACGTCAAAGCCCAAAAGGAGCTTTCCAGCTTTTTTGGTCAAAGACAGCATGGAAGCCAGCTTATTCACTGTCCTGCAGTTCCTCCTCCATTTTATCGTAAATCTCGTCGGGAATCCGGCAGGAAAACGCTTTCTCCAATCGGCGGGCCTTTCTGGCTTTCTGCAGGCATTCTCTGTCCCGGCAGATATAAGCGCCGCGCCCGGCCTTTTTACCGGTCAAATCCAAAGAGACATCTCCGGCCTGGCTTTTCACGACCCGAACCAATTCCCTCTTCGGCTTCATCTGACCGCATCCGGTACACATCCGCATCGGGATTTTTCGTGTTTGCATCTTCCCATCTCCTTCCCTTCCGGCGATTATTCTTCCCCGTAAAATCCGCTTTCCGGCTTAATGTCGATTTTCCAGCCGGTCAGCTTGGCTGCCAGACGGGCGTTTTGCCCCTTATTGCCAATGGCAAGAGACAACTGGTTATCCGGGACCCTCACGGTACAGCTTTTGCTTCCGTCTTCCGCCACTTCTACCGATACCACCTGGGACGGAGACAGTGCCGCCGCGACGAATTCAGCCGGGTCTTCCGAATATTTGACCACATCAATCTTCTCTCCGCCCAACTCGTCTACAATTTTGGCCACGCGGGCACCCTTGGGTCCAATGCAGGCGCCTACCGCGTCAACATTGGGGTCCTTAGAGTAAACAGCGATTTTGGTGCGGGAACCCGCTTCGCGGGAGATTGCTTTCAATTCTACGGTACCGTCATACAATTCCGGTACCTCCATCTCAAACAGGCGCTTTACCAGTCCCGGATGGGTCCGGGACAGCATGGCGCGGGGGCCGCGGTCGGTTGCCGCAACTTCCACGACATAGACCTTCACATGGTCTCCCTCATGCAGCTCTTCGCCCGGCACCTGCTCCTGGCGGGTCAGCATCGCCTCGGACTTGCCGATCTCCAGCGTGACCGAGCCGCGGACCGGGTCTGTCCGGACCACTTTCGCGGAAATGATCTCATGCTCCCGGCTCTGGAATTCCTGCATCATCTGGCCCCGTTCCGCTTCCCGGATACCCTGGCGGATCACATGCTTGGCCGCCTGTGCCGCGATTCGGCCGAACTGCTTGGTTTCCAGCGGAATGTCAACCACAGAACCGATCTGCGCTTTTTTATCATATTTGTATGCGTCGTTGAGCAAAATCTCGGTGTTGGGGTTCTCCACCTCTTCCACCACCGTTTTGCGGATCGCTACCTGAAATTTTCCTTTTTCCGGGTCGATCTCCACCAATCCGTTTTCGCTCCCGCCGTAATCGCGCTTGACCGCGATGGCGATTGCCGCCTTGATTTTTTCCAAAAGGTATTCGGCGGGGATTCCTTTTTCCTTTTCCAAAAGGGTCAACGCCTCAAAAAATTCGGTGTTCATCACTTGAGTCCTCCCATATCGATTTCTTCATACAGACGTACAAACGACGTTTCATCCAGCCCGACAGACATCTCCAGGTCTTCGTCCAGCAACAGGGTGATTTTTCCATCTTCGTACGAGACCAGCTGGCCAATAAAGTCTCTTTCTCCCTCCACCGGACGAATCAGCCGAACATGGATATCCGCGCCCAAAAAGGCTTCGAAATGCGCCGGACGGCGCAGGTCCCGCCCAATACCGGGAGATGAAACTTCCAATGTGTAACTTTGCTCAATGGGGTCCACTTCGTCCAGAATCGGGCTCAGCCGCCGGCTGACATTTTCACAGTCGTCGATGTTTACGCCCTCCTCCTTGTCCAGAAAGACCCGAAGATACCAGACGGACCCTTCTTTTTCAAAGCGCACGTCCCACAAATCGAGGCCCAACTCGTCCGTGATGGGCCGCACCAGATCGGTAACGATGCCGACGGTGTTTTTCTTGCCGGATGCCATAAATCGCCTCTGCCTTTCTCCGGCTTCTTTTCGCCCGCCGGAAGGTTTTTTCTTATTTTGCGCTACAAGGATGGGAAAAACCCCTTATACAAACGAAAGAGCGGGAAACCCCACTCTTTCATCATCCATCCTTATACTGTTGTCATTGTACCACTTTCCATGCCGCCATGCAACCCTTTTTTCTTCTTTTTTGCGGGCTTTAAAGGAAAAAACATCGTTTTTCCCCTGTTTTCCGTCTGTTTTTTTGCGTTTTTTCGGGGCTCCCACAGACACGCCTGAAAAGATATCCTACGAAAGACGGAGCGGCCGGCAGTCGCCAGTGGGACGGTAAAGCAGCTCAAATCCCCTGTTCTGCGCCATCTCTTTTTTCGTAATCGATCACATAAACGACCTCATCCTCATAGTCGCTTTTTCCGCCGGCTTTTTCATAAACGCGGCAGGCGCGGGGATTTCCTTTGTCTGTGATGACAAACAACTCCGAACACCCCAGTTTTCGGGCGTAATCGGACAGCCACGCCATGAACTTCGTACCGATCCCCTGGTTCTGCCAGGCGGGCAGAAGGCCCAGAGAATACAGAAAAAACATCGTCTTTCCATCCAGGCGCGGCAAGAGATAGCAATAAGCCATGCCAACCGGTTTTTCCCCCGCAAATGCGCCGAAAGCGCAGGCCCCGGGCGACGAGAAGAAACGGGCAAGAAATTCCGGGCGATAGAGCATCCCATCGTCTTCCACAAGCTCCCGCAGGCTGCCGATATCCGCCGCATGCAGCGGGCGAAATAAAATTTCCATCGCTTATTCTCCCGCCGTCTCAGCCGCTTTGTGCGGGAGTTTTGCTTTTTGGAATTCCGCCAGAAAACGCAAAATAAAATCCCCACAGACCTGCAGCATTTCCTCGCCCCACTGGACGGTGGCGTCCTTCGGGTCGTCCGGCCCATACCAGCCGCCGGGAGATACATTGCGAAACAGGCGGGGCACCATCACCGGCACGCCGTCCAGCTCCACTTCCGACATGCCCGCGCAGCGCAGCGTATCGGACAGGTTCTGCGGCTGCAGCGGGATGTAGTCCTCCATATGGACATAGCCGGGATCGATGGCCAGCATGGCCGCCGTCTCCTCACCGCCGCCGTGTCCCCCTTTCCATTTGGGGTTCAGCTGTCCCGCGATCTGCCACCAGTTGACGATGGCCGAAATCGCGCCTCGGCCATTGAGTTCAATCCCGATATGCTGCAAAACCGGATTGTTTCCGCCGTGGCCGTTTAAAAAGACGAAGCGGCGGATTCCATAACCATACAGCTTTTCCACGATTTTGGACACAATACAGTACAGCCCGTCATAGCCGATCGAAATCGTCCCCGGGAACCCGCCATGATGATCTGCCACCCCATACGGAACCGCCGGCAGAATCAGCACATCGCTTTCCCGGTCGATCTGCTCCGCGATTTTGGACGGAACCAAAAAATCGGTTCCCAGCGCCAAATGGGAGCCATGGTTTTCGATGCTGCCAATGGGGAGCACCGCCATGTCGTGCGTTTTAAAATACTGCTCTGCCTGCTTCCAGGTGATCGCTTCCAGCCGCATATCTGCACCTTCTTTCTATTCCCATTCATTCGTTTGTCCGATCAGCGGTTTCCCGTCCCGGTCTACCAATACCGTCATCCCGCCGGAATACCCATCCCGCCGGTACAGATAAGAAACACCGGTTTCCCGATCGATCCATACCTCTATCGCCGCTCCGAAACTGTTCTGTGAATATATTTTGACAAAGCGCTTTGTATCCATCGTTTTTCTCCCATTTTACGCCATTTGGGGCGGTTCTTCCATTTCGATCACGGTCTTTTCCAGCATGCTCTCCATATATTCCAGATATTCTTTTTTGCTAAACAGCGGCTGAAAGCCCTCCTTGAGTTTCTGTGCCTCTTTTGCGCCGTCCCGGAGCAGCCGGTAGGTGATCAGAGCAAACAGCTTAGCAGTCAAAAGATAAGCCGTATCCTCATTCGCCACATCATAATTGGGGTTGTGCCCGCTGCCGCACATGCCGCCGGTATGAAACTGCAAAAGCGGCAGGACATAAGAAATATCGCCGTAATCGGTGGAACCGCCGCCTACCGTCATATCATGGTCATTAGGGTCGCGGCGTCCCCCGGTGGCATCCAGCACATCATCGATGGCGCTTTCCAAAAGCGCGGTGTCATACAAGGGGACGGTGGGAAGATATCCGGGCGTAGTGGAAATCTCCAGGCCCGCGCCTGTCCCGACCGCGCCGGCCTTCATCGCCCGGTCCACCTTGTAGTTGGCATCCCTGATGGCCGGGATATTCCCCGCCCGCACCAAATACTGCAGCACCACATCATCGGCAATGACATTAACCGCCTCGCCGCCCTTGGAGATGAAGCCGTGCACCCGGACGGTGTCCTTGTCGCGAAAGCTCTCCCGCTGCAGCTCCAGCGCATGCATTCCCAAAGCAGCCGCATTCAGCGCGTCCACCCCTTTTTGCGGCGCGCCCGCCGCGTGGGCAGCTTTTCCTTTATATTTTACCGTTTTGCTCACAAAGCCAGTGGACGGGCTGTTTGCCAGACCCGCCTCGAAATCTCCGGTAGACGAATGATGCCCTACCACCAGGTCGATGTCATCCATGGCGCCAATGCGGATAAACTCGCATTTTCCGCCAAAATAGCGGATTTTCCCCTCTTGGACCAATTGCTCTTTAAATTCCAGATCCACACACTCTTCTGCCGGAACCGCCATGAAAACGGGGGTACCGTCTAAGCTGGCTTTGATCTGCGGATCCGACAGGGCAATCGCTGCGCCTAACACGCCGGTCAGCTGGGCGTGATGCCCGCAGCAATGGGCTGCGCCGGTTTCCGGATTGGTGTGGGCGGCGTTGGAAATGGGGAGCGCGTCCAGTTCGCCCATGACCGCTACCCGGATTTTCTGGTCCCGGGTACCCGTCAGTTCACTTTTCACGCCGGTGACAGCCAGCCCCTCCTGCGGCTCCATGCCCAACCGGCGCAGCGCTTCGGCAAATTTGCCCGCTGTCCGGTGCTCCTGATAGCCCAGTTCCGCATGATGAAAAATGTCCCGTCCGAACGCTTTGATTTCTTCCGCGTGCTCGTCAATCACCTGAAAAATTCTTTGTTCCATCGCATCCATTTTCCCCATTCCTTTCCGCTGATGGTTTTACAGAGTATACCGATAAAGTCATCATACCAAATCCTGTCAGCCCCGTCAACGAAGAGAAGGCTTTCCTTTTTTCAATCATGGTCTTCTTTTCAAACGCTCTTTTTCATTTTCTTTTTGTGCTGAAAATTTTTGACACAAAATCCAAGCCCGCCCGGTTTATTGGATGAGAAAATCAGTTGTTTTTTGGATTATTCCGTCGTAAAATATTCTAGAGTACAGGCGGAAGACGCCGCAGGAGGAGAAAAAATGAGAAAGAAAAAAATCAGACGTTATACCCGCCGCGAAGTTCGGCGCAACCGGATCATCGCTTTTTGTTGTTTGGTGGTTCTGGCAGTGCTTTTGGCCGCCCTTTTGATTTGGGGCATCAAAGGCCTTTTGACCGGCGATCGCGAAGAAGAAAGCGGCATTTCGTCCGGCTCGGGCAGCGGTATCTTTTCCTCGCAAGCCGCAGGACAAGTTTCGTCCGCCGGCTCCTCCCTGAGCGAATCCGGCTCTTCCACGGCGGATTCCTCCGCGGGAGAACCTTTATCCAGTACGTCCTCTGCCGGAACTTCATCCGGTTCGTCCTCTGCCGCGGTTTCGTCCAGTTCTGCCGCAGCTTCTTCCGACCCCTATTATGAAGCGGCCATGCCCATTCTGGTGAATCCGGACAACCTGATGCCTGACAGCTATTCTCCCACGGTGGTCAGCGTTGGCGGCAACTATAAATTGGGAACCAGAGCGGCTGCCGCCTGGGCCGATATGCAGGCCGCTGCATCCGAAGACGGCGTTTCTCTCTGGATCATCTCCGCTTATCGCACACTGGAGCGGCAGACGGAGCTTTACAACGAAAAGGTGGCGGAATATAAAAATCTGGGTTACAACGAAGAACAGGCCAAAATCGAAGCCGGGAAATGGGTGGCGGTTCCCGGCACATCGGAGCATTGCCTGGGTTACGCGGCGGATTTGTGTTCTTTGGAAGAAAGCTTTGAAAATTCCGACCAGTTTGCCTGGCTGCAAAAGCATTGCGCGGAATACGGCTTTATCCTTCGTTACCCCAAGGACAAGGTCGATATCACAAAAATCAGTTATGAACCGTGGCACTATCGCTATGTGGGAAGCAACCATGCCCAGATCATCATGTCCCAGGGGCTGTGCCTGGAAGAATATCTGGAGCAATACGGCGCTTAACGCCGCATTTTATTTCAAAACATTCCTGTGGCCGATGATTCAAAACGCCTCCCTTTCCGAAGAAAGGGAGGCGTTTTTGTTTCTTCTGCGGTTATTTTTCATAATAGCGGATCAGCGCCTGTGTTCCCAGCTCGCCCAGTCCCTGCGCCTCCAATTCCCGGTACATCCATAACGCCCGGTCCAGCACATCCAGGCGCAGGCCGGCCTGTTTCGCTTCTTCTGCGCCGATCCCCATGTCCTTTACAAAATGCTTTACGAAAAATCCCGGCTCCATATTTTTTTCCAGAATGTGGGCTCCGTTATTGGTCAGCTGCCAGCTTCCGGCAGCTCCGGTGCTGATGGTGTCCAGCACGACTTTGGGGTCCAGCCCCTGCGCTCTGGCATAAGCAATCGATTCGCACACGCCTGCTATTGTACCCGCGATCGCGATTTGATTGGCCATCTTGCAATGCTGTCCGCTGCCTGCCGGGCCCTGATAGACAATATTCCGGCCCATCGCTTCAAACAGCGGCAGGCAGGCGTCAAACGCGCTTTTTTCCCCGCCGACCATAATGGCCAGCGTGGCGTTTTCCGCTCCGATATCGCCGCCGGAAACCGGCGCATCCAGCGCATGCGCCCCCTTGGCTGCCGCCGCTTCAAAAATCTCTTTGGACAACTGCGGGCTGGTGGTGGTCATATCGATGAGAAACATGCCCTGCCCGGTGGAGGCGATGATTCCATCCTCTCCAAAATAAACCTCTTTTACGTCCTGGGGGTATCCCACCATTGTAATGACCGCGTCTTTCCCCCTGGCGCATTCTCCCGCGCTTTTGCACCAGATCGCGCCCTCATCCAAAAGATCCTGTGCCTTGGATTGGGTGCGGTTATAGACAAAAACCTCGTATCCGCTTCGCATCAGATGGCGAGCCATAGGTTTTCCCATAACGCCGGTCCCGATAAATCCGATTTTTTTCATTTCAATCCCCCTTTTCCTGTTTCATTGTAAAAAAAGAAAATCCAAAACGCAAGAAAGATTTACCGCTTGTTCATAATTTTGTTTCCCAGTCCTCTTGCATTCTCTTTTTAAATGTACTATTATACTTTTTAGCACTTATGGTTACAGACTGCTAAAATCACAATCGAGGTGGATTTCTCATGGCAACCAAACAATTCAAAGCAGAATCCAAGCGCTTGCTGGATTTAATGATTCATTCAATCTACACCCACAAGGAAATTTTTCTGCGTGAGCTGATTTCTAACGCCAGCGATGCGATTGACAAGCTGTATTACCGGGCGCTGAGCGAAAACATCACCGGCCTTTCCCGGGATGATTTCGCAATCACGCTCACCATCGACAAGGAAAACCGCACCCTCACCGTATCGGATAACGGATGCGGCATGACGAAAGAGGAGTTGGAAAACAATCTGGGCACCATCGCCAAGAGCGGCTCGCTCGCCTTTAAAAAGGAAAACGAAGCCAAGGATGACATCGACATCATCGGCCAGTTCGGCGTAGGTTTTTACTCTGCCTTCATGGTGGCAGACGAGGTCAAGGTAATCAGCCGCAGCTATCAGGGGGACGAAGCCTGGTGCTGGCAGTCCAAGGGCTCAGAAGGATATACGATTTCCTCCGCGGAAAAAGACAGCCACGGCACCGATATTATCCTGAAAATCAAGGAAAGTTCCGATGAGGAAAACTATGACGAATTCCTCGATCAGTACCGGATCGAAAGCCTGGTCAAAAAATACTCCGACTACATCCGCTACCCGATCAAAATGGAAAAGACCAAAAGCCGCAAAAAAGAAGATTCCGACGAATATGAGTCCTACACAGAGGTGGAAACGCTCAACAGCATGGTCCCCATTTGGAAGAAGAACAAAAACGAAGTATCCCATGAGGATTACTGCCAATTTTACAAGGACAAATTCTTTGATTACAACGACCCGTTGCGGGTCATCCACAGCTCTACCGAAGGGGCTTCCACCTACAACGCGCTGCTGTTCATCCCCGAAAAGCCTGCCTTTGATTATTACAGCCGGGACTTTGAAAAAGGCCTGCAGCTTTACGCCAGCGGCGTACTCATCATGGACAAATGCGCCGACCTTCTGCCCGACTGCTTCAGCTTTGTCCGCGGCCTGGTAGATTCGCAGGATTTGTCGCTGAACATCTCCCGTGAGATGCTCCAGCATGACCGCCAGCTGAAATTGATCGAGTCCCGTCTGGAGAAAAAAATCAAATCCGAGCTTTTGTCCATGCTTAAAAACGACCGAGAAAAATACGAAACGTTCTGGAAAGGATTCGGCCGCCAGATCAAATATGGCCTGTATTCTTCCTTTGGCGCCAACAGCGAATTACTGAGCGATCTGCTGTTATTCTATTCTTCCAACGAGAAAAAGCTGTCTACGCTGGAGGAATATGTCGGCCGGATGCCGGAGGGCCA
>JBJEQT010000188.1:0-5537 GCA_051881895.1 Oscillospiraceae bacterium | reverse complement strand
GGACTTCATCTTCCAACCCATTTTCTTCCATCACAGCCGAGATCGATGTGTTATACCGTTTGGCAATGCTCCAAACATTTTCTCCCGCATCGGCGTAATAAATGGTCATGGCGCTTTGATCCTCCCGTTTTTTCTCCCTCGTTTCATCCACTTTGATTCCGGTAATAAAAGAAACGGGCGCCACACCCCAAAGCATGCCGTCTACTCGCAGCCGGCACCGGCATTGCAATGTATTTTTCTCCTGAATCTCATATCGACAGTCCTCCGGGGTAACGGAAAGCTCATGCAGATAGCGATCTGCTTTTGTTTCCAATGGATATTCCTGCGCCACCTCCTGCGTCTGCTCGAAATAAACGGGTGCGCCGTCAGCATCGGCGCCCAGCATGCAGTATCGCAGTTTCCCGCCTACCAGAAGGGTCTGTTCTT
Source organism: Oscillospiraceae bacterium (assembly GCA_051881895.1). Taxonomy (GTDB): domain Bacteria; phylum Bacillota; class Clostridia; order Oscillospirales; family Ruminococcaceae; genus UBA3818. The sequence continues at coordinate 5,111 of JBJEQT010000188.1, read as the reverse complement.
GCACATCGGCGGATAATGCCCCTGTCTCGCACCAAAAATCAACAGGTTCTTTCAGATACTCCGGCAGCTGTGCGGATTGCTCCAAATCGAAAGTCTGGGGAATCGCGTTGAGGTTTAACAGCACAGATGCCGTCTTTTGCGACATCTGCAATTCATACTGTGTAGAGTATGCATCAACCGCAGGAAAAATTGTTTTTTCCCGCAGCAAAGCGCATCGCAATTCCAAGGTAAATTCTCCCGAAGCAGTGCGCGTCAGGCCGTCCGCATCGGTCTGCGGATGCAATGCTGCCCACAGCAGGTCAAACCGGATGTGAGAAATACATTCTTCCCCGGCGCTGTCAACCTCCAGCATCTGACTGACCGGAAGCTGATACTGCACCGTCTGCCGTGCGCCATCCTCCCGAGGCTGGTATTCCAGCAAGACCTCCAGTTCTCCTTTTACAATAATTTTTCCCCCTGTGATTTTCCAATCGGTGGTCCGCACTTTTTCGCTGTGCCGGATGATATAATCCATCGGCGGCTTTTCCTGTCCCAGTTCCAGATCCTCCCGAACCGTGAATCTTTTCGAAGCGCATCCAACCAGCTCGCCGGACTGTGTTGGCCGACGGCTCAATTGCAGGCCCGTCCCTTCTGCCGCACTGACCATTTCTTCTTCCGTACCGGACAAAATTTTCACCATAACGGTAAAAGACCCTCGCACGTCAATACGGCGCTGGTTCACCGCTTTACAGTTTAAATAATCCTCTTTCAGCGAACAAAATACCATTGGATTGCGCGGTGTGGTTTTCAGCTCAAGCGTCTTTCCAAAATCGACCTTGTGCTCGCTGGTGCGCAGCCGTCCGTCCTCCCCCGTGTAATAAACAGTGATCGCAGTGGTTCCCTCTAGGATGCATTTGTCCCCACTGACTTCGGTTTTGGAAAAAGCAGGACGCGCCTGGCATTTGAGAACTTTTACAATATCCGGGCAATAGTCCGGCAGCAGCAAATCACTCTCAACAGGCAGCTCGGTAAAAGAATCAAACGCGATTTCGCAAACGGAAATGTGATCTTTTTTCAGCTTATATTCCATTTTTTACACGCTCCCCTTCGTTGTTCTGTAAAATGATATGCCGTTGTTGATTGAAATAGTACCGAACAACAAGCGGGCGCTGCTTTTCAACACCCGCGAGACAATCACGCAAGGATTGATTCAAGGGCAGAGCGTGGCGAGGATGTCCAAAAGCCTGGCCGACGCAATGGGGAAAAGCTACCACCAGGCGGAAACGCTGATTCGTACCGAGACAAACAATTTCCACGCACAGGCGGACGTCCGTGCCTATGAAGCGGCAGGGGTGGAGGAATACGAGTTTGTGGCGACTTTGGACAGCCGTACAAGCGAAATCTGCGCCAGTCTGGACGGAAAGCATTTCCCGATCAAGGAAGCAAAAACCGGCGTCAATTACCCGCCCATGCACCCGCGGTGCAGATCCACCACGGTCGAATATGACCCGGAAGACGCGGCAGACTGGGCGGCCAGCGGCCAGCCCATGCCGAAGAATATGACCTATGAGGAATGGGTAGAAGAGCAAGAGGTATTAGCTCGTAATATCAGCCGAAAAGAAGCGAATACCGGCGCGTTTTCAAACTTAAAAATACCCATGCAAAAAAGATATGTTCGCCGTATTGCCGAACAATACAACATAGACCTATCTGGAATTACTATAAAAATTCAAAGAAGTGAGTCTATGTTATCGTTGACAATGACCGGCAGCACAGACTATAATAATATTGGACGTATAGATTTATTTCCGAACGCGTTTATCGATGAGGAACAACTGGTAAAAACGTTGTTACACGAAAAACGTCATGTATGGCAGCTAAAGACATACGGGAAAAAGTACGTGGAAGAAAATCTAAACAGCATGGAAGAGGACGCCTACTCGTTTGAGGACGAGCAATATAATCTCTTGAAAAAGAGGGCAAAGAAATGAAATGGTTGAAAAATCTCGAGAATATTGCAAAAAATAACGAAAGCGGATTGTGTCCCATATGTGGAAGCAAAGAGACCGACTTCGGATACTCAATTATCGATCAACAATCGCGTATGGGGTACGGTGCGGTGTGGTGTAATAGTTGCCGCCATGCTTTCCAAATTTCACGCATAGAAGTGAAAGACGAAAAACACGTAAAAGAAATCCCGCACAATTTGATATACTAAAAGCGCCACCCATGAGGACGGCGCTTTTTTCATGCCCAAATAATCAAGGATCATTTTCGTGGAGTCACGAAGAGGGTCCTTTTTTATTGCAAAAATTGACCGGCCCGACGTCGCAAAACTACGGGCGCGCAGGAATAAAATTGGGACAATGGTGCAAACTACCATAAAATCAAATCCGAAAGGGAGTCTTGCCGTGGTAACCAATTTTTCCGAAAACATAAAGTCTAACGCCTATTTTCAATCTCTTCCCGCATGGGTACAGGAAACCATTCAGCAGACAGCCATCACCCTGCATTCCGAGGAAGAACTGCGTCAATGCGCCGAAAAGCTGATGCAAAACGGCAAAAATTAGCGCCGCCGAGCCAGCGGGCCGCCTTCCTTTCACAGGCGGCCCGTTTTTTTGAACATTCCGCCGTGACCTATACCCGGCACAGATTACCGATTCCTTTGCCTGCGGAATCTTTCGCAGACGATTGATAAAAGATTCGGGAATGTGCTATGATAAATGTTAGTCAACAAGGAGGCGGTTTACATGAAAGAGGAATTTGGCCGCACAGCCCTTTTGCTGGGAGAGGATGGCGTAGAGCGCCTTTCCAAGGCAAAAGTCGCGGTTTTCGGAGTGGGAGGAGTCGGCTCTTACTGTGTAGAAGCGCTTGCCCGCGCAGGAGTCGGCACGCTGATCCTTTTCGACAGCGACCGGGTCTCCATATCCAATATCAATCGTCAGTTGATAGCGCTGCACAGTACCGTCGGCATGCTCAAAACAGAAGCTGCCGCCCGCCGCATTGCCGATATCAATCCGGATTGCCGCGTGATTCAGTATCCGGTGTTCTTTCTGCCGGAGAACGCCTCGGAATACGATTTTTCCGGCTGCTCCTATATCGTAGACGCTGTGGATACGGTTGCAGCCAAGCTGAGCATTATCCAGTTGGCCAAAGAGCAGAATATTCCGGTCATTAGCTGTATGGGAGCAGGAAATAAGCTGGAGCCTGCCCGTTTGGAGGTAGAGGATATCTCCCGCACCTCGGTCTGTCCTCTGGCGAGGGTCATGCGCCGGGAACTGAAAAAACGCGGGATTGAACACTGCAAAGTCGTTTACTCTCAGGAACCGGCACGATCGCCCGCCGCGTCCGATGAACCGCTCCCCGACGGTTCGTCCCGGCGTTCGATTCCCGGCAGTGTATCTTTTGTTCCTTCCGTCGCTGGGTTGATCCTGGCCGGAGAGGTGATCAAAGATATCGCCTTGGGTGGCCAAACCCAGCTTGCGCATAATAAAAAGTGAAAAGCAGCGCATTTTGCCGTTTTTTCATATCATAAAAAAGGCCGCTTGTAAAAGCGGCCTTTTTTCAAAATAACAAATCCGTTTCGGAGCAAGCGCCTGTTTTATGGCAAAAAGCGAACCAGGAGATTGATAATCTGCGGAAAGACCGAAATGACAACCAGCATCCGCACCACCTGCAGAACAATCAAATCCGGACTTTGAACCCCCAAATCCGCCGAGATCAGCGCCATATCGCTGGCCCCCGCAGGCGTCGCCGCCAGCATGGACTCCCGCCGGCTCATGCCGCAAACCTTGGCCATAATCCCTCCAACGATCAGACAAGTGACCATATATCCCAGCAAAAGCAAAATCACCGCGGGAATCAGGTCTTTCAGCTCCGCCACATCCTGATAGGTGACCGAGCTGCCGATATAGCATCCGGAAAGCACCTGTGCCGCCCGCTTCATCCACATGGGCAGATAGGCTTTATCAAACAGAAGTTTCAGCACAATCACGCCAATCAGTGCAAACAGCAGCGCTCCGACCGGCACACCGGACAACTTCCCTATAACGCCGCAGACCCCCGCGACCACTGCTGTCAGCGCAAATTCCGCCGGATTTTTTTTGCCGCCGGAAGTTACTCTTGCCGTGCCTTCCCGCTGGGGAATTTTTTCCTGTTTGGTCACGGCCAAAATCAAGCTGGGGAATAACCCAATACCGGTCAGAAGCCTTGCAAACTGCATAACGGCCACTTTTCCGCCATTTCCGCCCATATCCGCCGCGATAATGGGCGTATCGCTCATACCGCCCGGCACCGCGCACATGAAAGCGGTCACCCAATCCAGATCCGTCACTCCATGGATTAAAAAGCCCATGGCGATATTTAAAATCAGCATTCCCGTTAAAAGGATCGCCGCCGGTTTTATGATATGGGGCAATCGTTTTAAATCACTTTTCTCCACCGTGCAGGCGATGAATGCCCCGGCGGTGATCTGCGCCGCTACGCGCGCGTAGGAAGGCATGTAGGCAAAATCCGTGCAAACACTTAAAACCGATACGGCCAGAAGCGCCCCCACCATCATGCCGCCCGGCACTTTCAGCTTAAAAAAGAGGAATCCGAACAGGGTACCGATTACCAGGGTAATTCCCAAATTGACCAATTTGACCACCTGCTTTTTCAAAACTTGTTTTAGTATACCACTCCGCCTTATTTTTTGCAAAATCTTCTTTTTTCGTCCGATCTACACAAAAAACGGGGAGGCTGAACGCTCTCCCCGTTTTGCATTTTTCTGCCGCTGCCGGAACCTTTTCGCTTTCCTGCTATCCGGCAAAATTTTACGCGTCGTGCTCTTTGCTGCTTTTCATCTCAAAGTGAATCAGCAAGGCCAGCAGCGCCCGCAGGACAATGACCGATCCCAAAACAAGCAGCTCGTTCAAATCCCGAACCAGCACGGTCTTCAGAATCTCCGCCGCCACTTTAAACTCCAGTCCGGTCGCCATGCCGTTTGCCAGATCCAATTTGATATTGTGATCTTTATACCCAAACAGCCCCCGCAAGTAATAATAGAACCCCTGGACTGCCGAGACAGTCACCACAAAAATACCAATCAACTCAATGATTGCAATAATACTGGGCAGAATCAAATCGATGAA
>JBJEQT010000187.1:0-5600 GCA_051881895.1 Oscillospiraceae bacterium | reverse complement strand
GTGGAGACGGTGAGATTCGAACTCATGACCTCTCGGATGCGAACCGAACGCTCTACCAACTGAGCTACGCCCCCATATTTTATTTTCGGTGACAACGCATATTAGTATAATCGATAATCCCCCAAAAATCAAGGGGTTTTCCAAATTTTCTTTTGGATTTTTAACCGCCTATCTGCGCGATGGATTTTCTTTTTATCGATATGATGAAAATCAAAAGCCGGACAGAGGATTTTATAGGCAAAACGCTTGTTTTTCCCGGGATAAATTGACAAGTAAGCTTCCTACACTATAATGAGAACATATTTTGTAGAACACGAACAGGGAGAGACGAGATGAACGAGACACAGAAAATCACCCGGCCATCCTATCTGCTGAAATTGACCTGGCCGGTTTTTGTAGAATTGATTCTCCAAATGCTGGTAGGCAATATTGACCAATTTATGGTTGGGCAATACTCGCAGCTTGCAGTCGGCGCAATCGGCAACGCAAACCAGATCCTCAATGTGCTGATTATCACTTTCAGCGTCATCAGCACGGCGGCAATGATTTTGATTTCCCAATATCGTGGGGCAAATGACCAGCAAAAAGTCCATCAGCTGTATACATTGTCTTTTTCGGTCAATACAGTGTTTGGCCTGGTAATCGGCGTGGCTTTGCTGCTGTGCAATCAACCGATTTTTCAGCTGATGCAGGTGCCGGAAGAGTTGATGGCAGGGTCCCGGCTTTACATCAGCATCATTGGAAGCTGCTTGTTTTTGCAGGCCATGCAGCTGACCCTTTCCGCTTTTTTCCGCAGCCATGAGATGATGAAGGAATCCCTGATTGTTTCGATAGTGGTCAATCTTGTGAACGTAGGCGGAAATATGCTTTTGATCAACGGAATGTTCGGCCTGCCCGCTTTGGGCGTAGCGGGAGCGGCGATCGCCAGCAATCTCAGCCGTGTGGCAGGGTTGGCGATCATGCTCCGGCTGTTTTATAAAAAGCTGAACGCCCGTTTTTCCGTTCGCTATTTGCGTCCCTTTCCCACAAAGATGCTGCGGCAGCTGCTTCGTATTGGCTTGCCTTCCGGCGGAGAGTCGTTGTCTTACACTATGACCCAGGTGTTTATCATGACCTTTGTGAACCTGTTCGGCGCGGTATCGATTAATACCAAGGTCTACGCCAGTATGTTCGCCATGTGTTCCTATCTTTTCTCTTCCGCTATCGGGCAGGCAAGCCAGGTCATCGTGGGATATTTAGTGGGTGCGGGAGACCTGCGCAGCGCCAACCGCCAAGTATGGTATACCTGCCGGCTGTCCATGCTGGTATCGCTGGGAGTAGCGACGGTTTTGTGGGTGTTGAGCAAACCGATTTTCGGGATTTTCACTTCCGATTCGGCGGTAATCGAATTGGGCGCGGCGATCATGTTCATTGAGATTTTTCTGGAGTGGGGACGAAGCGTCAATATCGTCATGGTGCGCTGTTTGCAGGCGGCGGGCGATATCCGCTTTCCCGTGGTGCTGGGCATTTTGTCGGCCTGGACGGTGGCAGTGCTGGGCGGTTATTTGATCGGTGTTGCGGCGGGGTACGGATTAATTGGCATATGGGCGGCCATGGCCTGTGATGAATGTATTCGTGCGGTTGTCTTTCTGTTTCGATGGAAAAGCGGCGCGTGGAAAAACAGAGCGTTTGTGGAGCCGCGGGAAGAAATGCTTCCGGAGCAGCCGTAATAAAGCTTCGAAATCCGATTTGGGGCGCAGTGTGATTGTGAGAATCGATTTGACTTTCCTTTTTTCGAAAATTATAATAAAAATAGCCGTATGATTGGTTATTGTTTTTATGAAAGGAAGTTTTCCGATGTACCAAAAACAATTAGAAGAATATTTCGAAGCGCATAAAGATGAAATGATCGAGGATATCTGTACCTTGATCCGTATTCCCAGCGACCGGCAGCAGCCGAAGGAGGGAATGCCCTTTGGGGAAGGGCCCGCCAAGGCGCTGGAGGCCGCAATGGAAATCGGGCGGCGCATGGGCATGAAGGTCACCGACTATGACCATTATGTCGCTACCTTTGATTTGAATGAGCAGGAGAGAGGATTGGATATCCTAGCCCATTTGGATATCGTTCCGGTTGGAGATGACTGGACGGTAACCAAACCTTTTGAACCGAAAATCCTGGACGGAAAGCTGTACGGGCGCGGTTCTGCCGATGACAAAGGCCCTGCGATGGCTGGCCTTTGGGCGGCAAAAGCGGTGAAAGATTTAAAGATTCCGCTGTCGAAAAACTGCCGCGTGATTTTGGGCACTGACGAAGAAAGCGGCAGCAGCGAGATTGCCCATTACTATCAAACGGAAAAAGAAGCGCCGGCTACTTTTTCGCCGGATGCGGATTTCCCGGTTATTAACGTGGAAAAAGGCAGTTATAGCAGCGATTTTACCGCTCAATGGAAAGAAGATGCCAAGTTGCCTCGGATTGTATCGGTCAAAGGCGGGTTCCGGCACAATGTGATCCCGGATAAGGCCGAAGCGATGCTGGAAGGAATCGAATTGGATGCGGTGCGCGCCGCCTGTGCGGATTACAGCAGGGAAAGCGGTGTGGATTTTTCTGCCGAGCAAAAAGACGGCGGTATTTTGATAGAAGCCAAAGGACGTGCGGCGCATGCGTCTACCCCGGAAGCCGGCGCCAACGCGGTAACGGCCATGGTGGAATTTCTGTCCCGCTTGCCTATGGCCGATTCGGAAGGCTTTTCCAAATTACGTACTGTCAATGGTATTTTCCCGCATGGCGATTGGGAAGGAAAGGCTGCTGGGGTCAAGATGTCCGATGAAATATCCGGTCCGCTGACCATCGCCTTTTCTGTGTTCGAGTATAGCCTGACCGGATTGAAAGGTGTGTTCGACAGCAGAGTTTCTCTTTGTGCAAACGAGCAGAATATGCGCGATGTATTGGTGGAAGCTTTCGGAAAAGAGGGCATCCAGCTGGGGAACCGGAAAATGCGCCCGGGCCATCATGTTCCGGCGGATAGCCCTTTTATCCAGACGCTTTTGCGCTGCTATGAGCAATACACCGGCAAAAAAGGGGAATGTATCGCGATCGGCGGCGGGACTTATACGCACAATCTGAAAAACGGCGTTGCGTTTGGCTGTGCGGATCCCGCGGTGGATAACCATATGCACGGCGCCGATGAATTTGCGGTGATCGACCAGTTAGTTTTGAGCGCGAAAATTTTTGCGCAGGCAATTATCGATTTGTGCCGGTAAAGAAAAATAGGAAAAGCCATCCTCTTTGGGAGGATGGCTTTTTTGTTTGCAACCTGCTAGCAGCAGGAGCTTTTCACACGGAAAGACTCACAATCTGTACACTCGACTACAGTCGGGTTTGACTCATGGGTACCGACCTTGATGCTGTCGAGCGAACAGTAGTTTTCGCTTCCGCAGTGGTGGGCGCACTGTTGAACAGTACATCCGATGGATTTGTTTGCTTTCGTTTCAGACATCATAAAACCTCCTTTGCAGATTGCAAAAGTAGTATGAGCGGTTTTCCCGCGTTTTATTCCGCTCTTTTTCGCATGGGCAAAAATGGATAAAAATAATTTGACAATATGATAATTTTGTGATATAAGTTTATAAAAACAATAAACAAAAATAATATTTGATTATAAAATAATGAGGTGATCACATGCTGCAAATGGATTTGGAAAAATTGACGGTGGAGGAACTGAAAAAAGGATATGCCTATCGGCCGGAAGAAGACTGTTATTTCTGCCTGTCCTGCGGGAAGCTGTTTGAAAAAGGGGAAGTTTTTCTCTGCGGCGGCCGTTATTACGAAGCGGAAAAAGCCGTCCGCATCCACTCTGCGCAAGAGCATCCGGACCGTTTGGAGCAGCTTTTGAGCGGGGAAAGCAAATATCTTTCTTTGACCGACAACCAAAGCGGACTGCTCCGCAGCATGGCCGCCGGTCAGACAGATGGAGAAATTGCCGCTCAGACCGGCACAGCAGCATCCACTGTGCGGCATCAGAGATTTGTGCTGCGGGAAAAAGCAAAGCGGGCAAAATTATACCTTGCAGTTTATGAGATGGTAGAGGAAGCGCAAAACGAAAAAGAAAAGTTTGTCCGAATTCATGGAGGTGCGAAAATGATAGACGATCGATATGTGATTACAGAAGAGGAACGAAAAAAGATATTGGCGAATGTGTTTTATAGCCTGGAACCGCTGAAATTAAAAGTTTTTTCCGCTAAGGAGAAGAAAAAAATCGTCATTTTGACAAAAATAGCGGAGAAATTTGAATCGGACCGGTCGTATAGCGGGAAGGAAACGGATGCAATTCTGAAAGAGATTTTTGACGATTACGTATCGCTGCGCCGCAGTCTGATCGAATATGGATTTTTAGACCGCACCACGGATGGCAGCAAATATTGGAAGAGAGGATAAGCGAAATCCGCTCTTAAACGCCGGAAGCCGAACGATAAAAGTCTGCGGAAGAACGGCGCAGTGGGATGATTGCAAAAACAATTGCCGTATAGTACAATAAAATCATCAATTGTCATTTTCGGCCCACGGGACATCCGATTGGACAGCCGGATTTGACAGGAAAAAGGAGCGTTTTTTTCATGACCAAAAAAGAGCGGGTAATTGCGGCAATTGAGGGCAGACCGGTCGACCGCGTACCTTCCGGATTTTGGCTGCATTTCCCCGAAACTTGTTTTCATGGTGATGCGGCGGTACAGGCCCATATAGATTTCTTTCGTGAAACAGGGACGGATATTCAAAAAATCATGAATGAAAATCTGGTCCCCTGCGATATTCCGATTCGAAAAGCTTCTGACTGGAAAAACCTAAAGCCTTTTCACCGGCAGTCTCCCTTTATTGTGGAACAGGTGGAGCTCATTAAGCGGATTTTGGACAAAACCGGCGGGGAAGGAATGACGCTGGCGACCGTACATGGCATTGTCGCCTCCGCCTGGCACGCCAGAGGCGGTTCCGCCGGATATGAGACAGGCAGCGGACTGCTGGCGGCACATCTGCGCGAGGATCCCAAAGCGGTCTCCTATGGCTGGGAAATCATTTCAGATGGGATTGCGATTCTGGCGGAAGCCTGCCTGGAAGCGGGTGCCGACGGCATTTATTATGCGGCGCTGGGCGGCGAGAGCTACCTTTTTACCGATGAGGAATTCGAAACCTATATCAAGCCCCATGATCTTAAAATTCTGAAAGCGGCGGAAAAATCCCCTTATAATGTGCTGCACATCTGCAAGGATCGGCTGAATTTGGCGCGCTACAAGGATTATCCCTTTGCGGTGGTCAACTGGGGCGTATACGAACAAAACCCCTCGCTGTTGGATGGGGCGGCTCTGTTCCCGGATCGGGTGATTTTAGGCGGTTTGGATGACCGGGCCGGCGTGCTGGTAGACGGCAGCGAGGCGCAAATCCGGGATGCAGTCCACCAGCTGCTGCACACGATGGAGGGCCGGCGGTTCCTGCTGGGTGCGGATTGTACGCTGCCGACAGAGATTTCTTACAGCCGGATTCGTACCGCTGTGGAGGCAGTGGAATAGGAGGGCTTTATGGAAAAAACAGAGCGCTGCAAAATATCTGTACTGGTTTTAAATCTATCTCT
>JBJEQT010000186.1:0-5636 GCA_051881895.1 Oscillospiraceae bacterium | reverse complement strand
AAAGCGGCTGTTACAGCCGCTTTTTTCTATATGGGAAAGGATGTTGTTTTTTGAAAATCAATTTTGTAACAAGCGGATTCCCCAATGGCTTTACCGATGCCTTTCTTTCGGAACTTCGAAAATATCTGCCCAGCCGGGGGCGGCTGGTGATGGTGGCTTCTGATTTTTCGGCACATGAAAAATCAAAGAGGTATTTGGAAGAATATGTACGGGACTTTTCTTTGCATGGCATTTCTTTTCCAGAAGCCGCGTTAGTCGATTTTTCTGTTTCGCAGCAGGAAGCGGTATCTTTGATTCAAAAGGCAGATATGGTTTGGCTATCCGGCGGGCCAACACTGACGCAGATCCGTCACATCAAAGAGTACGGGCTGATCGGCCCGTTGCGGGAGCGGGAAGGCGTTACCGTCGGGATGAGCGCCGGGTCGATCAATATGGCGCGGCGGGTGGTTGTGGCCCGAGACCCCGGCGACGATATTGCGTGTTTGTCCGAATATGAGGGGATCGGGTTGGTAGAATTTAATATAGAACCTCATTTTGCGGCGGCTGAAAGGGAACGGATGGATGACGTTCTGGAAGCAGCCCGGGCAGCAGGCGATTTTTACGGACTGTATGATGAATCCTTTATTGTGGAATGCGGCGGCGTTCTCAGATTTTTCGGCCCATGCCGTCGGCTGCATGAATCGGTATAACGAAAAAAGGGAAGCGGCTTTGGCCGCTCCCCTTTTATGATATGAGCCGGGTATTTTTTCTTGCGGGGTTTGCCGAAAAGAACAAATGAAAGCCTTTCCCTGAAAAACAGGCGGCGCCAGATTTTTTTACGCCGCTTGTTTTCATTGCTTACGCTTGCTTTTCTTTCGGTAAAAACTGTACCAGCGCTTTGCTGATAGCGGTTCCCAGAATGAACGCGACAATCGCTTCTACCACGCCGTTAACGCCCACAAAAGCCGCCAGGAACGAAAGCAGGCTCATGCCGCCGCGCATCCCCATGATGTAGTCGCTGGAGCCGAACAACAGCATCAGCAGCCCGACAAAGAAGATGGTGTTCAATACCGCTCCGGACAAGGACGATACCGCAAACGACAGGATCTTTGTTTTATCAATGCGATGCAGTACCCGGAAAATAACGCCTGCCAGATACCCCATCAGAATACGGGGTACCATGCAGACCAAAAAGGTCAGGAACGGGTTGATGCTCAAAAGAGTCGCGCCAAACGCGCTCATGCCGAAACACTGGATAAAGCTGGTCAGACCAAATACGCCGCCCAAAATCGCGCCAGCGGCAGGCCCCAACAGAATCGCGCCGATGACGACAGGGATGGTCATAAAGGAAATTTCAATCATGCCGACCTTTAAATAGCCCAATGGGGTAAAGGCCATAATCAGCATGATGGCAATTAAAATTGCCATTTGGACCAGTTTTCGGGTTTTCTCAGTTGCTTTTGCCATAAAAATCCTCCTTGCTGCTGTTCGGTCAACCGATACAGCGCATTTCTATTTGCCAACGGCCAAAAAGCCGTAATAGCCCAAAAGCAATGTTTATTTGGTGTTTTTCTGGAACAGGATCCGCAGGCCTTCCAAAACCAGATTCTCGTCCAGAATAATGTCATTGCGGCACAGCTGCGCAATGGATTTGGCCAGGCCGCCGGTTGCGATTACCGTCAGATCCTCTCCCAGCTCCGCGCGGTAACGCTCAATCATGCCGTCCAGCATGCTGGCAGTTCCGTATAAAACGCCGGATTTCATAGAATCGATGGTGTTGGCGCCAATAACGCTCTGCGGCGGAGAGGACAGTTCGATCTGCGGCAGCTGCGCGGTTCGGGAAGTCAGTGCCTCAAGAGAAATCCGCACCCCCGGCAAAATGGATCCGCCGCGCATTTTGCCCTCCCGGTCCATTGCCGATATGGTGGTGGCCGTCCCCATATCGATCACGATAGAGGGAAGAGGATATTTTTCCAGTGCGGCCACCGAAACGCATGCCAGGTCCGCGCCCAGCTGCGCCGGATTGTCGATCGCGATATGCAGGCCGGTTTTGATGCCGGGCCCCACCGTCAGAATCCGCACCGGTTTGATACGGGTAATTGCCTGTTTCAAAGAGGCGGAAAGGGGAGGAACCACCGAAGAAATGATTGCGCCTTCCAGATCGCTGCCGCGATAGCCGTACAGGTAAAGCAGCGAATGAATGGCAATGGCGTATTCATCCGGCATCTTGGTCCGATCGGTACCCATCCGGGTCAAAAACAGAAGCTCATCGCCCCGATAAGCGCCAATGGTGATGTTGGAGTTGCCGATATCGATGGTAAGAATCATAAGAATCCTCCTTTTCTTGCACTTTTAGTATAATATAACACCGGCAAAATCACAATTGCGCCTTGGGAGAAAAGAAATAGAGAAACTTTGCGTAATTTGTTAAATTTTACAAACAGAATTTCTAGCGATTGACAAAATGAGGAGAAAATGCTATAAAATAATTAAGAAATATTCTTAATAGAGAAAGGATGACATATCATGAATTTGAAGGGTACCAAAACGGAAGCCAACCTGCAGGCTGCCTTTGCCGGCGAATCTCAGGCGAGAAACAAATACACATATTATGCGTCGAAAGCGAAAAAAGAGGGATATGAGCAGATCGCTGCTTTGTTCCTGGAAACTGCGGATAACGAGAAAGAGCATGCCAAAATGTGGTTTAAACTGCTGCATGGCGGAATCGGCACAACCGCAGAGAATCTGAAAGATGCTGCTGCAGGCGAAAACTATGAGTGGACCGACATGTATGCCACCTTTGCTAAAGAGGCGAAAGAAGAAGGCTTTGACCATATCGCCAAATTGTTTGAGATGGTTGGCGCAATCGAAAAAGAGCATGAGGCCAGATATCTGGAGCTTTTGAAAAACGTAGAGGAAAACAAGGTATTCTGCAAAGAGGGACAGGTCGTTTGGATTTGCCGCAACTGCGGCCACATTCACGTGGGCGACAAAGCGCCGGAAGTATGCCCGGCTTGCGCGCATCCCAAAGCTTATTTCCAGATTTTGGCGAAAAACTATTAATCGATGTCAGCAAAAAGGCGCCTGCGGGCGCCTTTTTTGATTGCGTGAGTTTATTTGACGGAGTTTGCCTTTTTCACAAAAAAACAGCCGGGCTGTTCGGAATTTTTCCGTGCATCCCGGCTGTTATTTTATGCTCTCGGCTTTTCGTCCTCAAAAAGCGGGAAAGAAACGGTGATTTTTGTCCCTTCGCCTGGCTTGCTTTCCATGGACAGCAGCGCTTTATGGTGGATTGCGATATGCTTGACAATGGCAAGCCCCAGCCCAGTTCCGCCGGTTTCTTTTGAGCGGCTTTTGTCCACACGGTAGAAGCGCTCAAATACCCGCGCCTGTTGGTCCGGTGCGATGCCGATACCGGTATCAGAGACAATCAGCAAAGCACGCCCCTCGCAGCAATCGGTTCGCATTGTCACGCTGCCGCCGGGATGATTATAGCGAATGGCGTTGTCGCAGAGATTGAATGTCAGCTCATTTAACAGTTTCAGGTTGCCGCTTACCGGTGCGCAGGTGCCCTCGGTTTGGATGGAGACCTGCGCTTTTTCTGCCTGCAGCTGCAGACGTGTCTGCGTCTCCTGTACGACCTGGGCTAAATCGATGCGTTCCAAAAAGAAATCCGTTTTGCTTTCGTCCAGTTCGGAAAGTTTCATAATATCTCCGATCAAATCCAGCAAACGCTGGGATTCTGAATGGATCTTTTCCGCAAAAACGGGGATATCCTCCGGCTGGGCAAGACCAGTTTCGATCATCTCCGCATAACCGGAAATAGAGGTGAGCGGCGTTTTCAACTCGTGAGAAACATTCGCGGTAAACTCCTGCCGCATTTGTGCGGTCTCCATCTTCTTTTTCTGCTGCTCCTTAATTGTTTGGACAAACGGAATCAACTCTTTGTAAGGGGTGTTTTCCTCCATGGTGTCCATGTGCTGAGCCATTACTTCGATGGGTTTGATCAGCTGCTTGGTAAGCAGGGAAGAGAGGAAAATCGAAACCAGAAGGATGAGAAATCCGATTAAGATGACCAGGGGCAGCGTTTTTTCAAAAATAGAATACATGTTGCGGATTTCCATGGCTACCCGAAGAATATTGCCGTTTTGCAGGCGCAGCGCATAATAGTAGGTATCATACCCCAATGTGCTGGACTGGCGCATCGCCTCTCCGGAGCCGTTTTTCAGTGCGGTCTGGATTTCCGGACGGGAGAGATGGTTCTCCATCTGGGACTCATCGGCGCTGCTTTCATACAGAATTTGTCCGTCGGAAGAGATAAGGGTAATGCGAATCCCGTCGCCGCCGTAAATGGAAAGCCGGCTTGGGTCGGAGAAAAAGGCATCGTTTTTGGCGATGATGTTAGCGCTGTTTTGCAGATCCCCTTTGACCTGTTCCTGAAATGCGTTGTGGAAAACCAGCGTAATGGAAAGGGTCGTCAGCAGGATGGATAACAGGCCGATAAACAAAAATCGAAAATTAATTTTTTCTTCCATACAGCCACTCCCTTTACACTTCGATTTTGTACCCTACATTGCGGACCGTTTTGATCAAAGCTCCTTGGCTGCCCAATTTTTGGCGAAGCGTTTTCACATGCATATCGACGGTACGGCTCTCTCCCTCATAGTCGATGCCCCAAACACGGTTGATCAGCTTTTCCCGGGAAAGGACAATGCCTGGATTTTGCAGGAAAAATTTCAGCAGTTCATATTCTTTGTAGGTCAGCTCACACAGATTGCTTTCTGACCAGACCTGCCGTTTCTGGTCGTCCATTTGGATTTGGCCCAGCGCCAGGACCCCGTCTCCGGGCGCGCTGGTGCGCCGGAGCACGGCTTTGACCCGAGAGATAAATTCCATAATGCCAAACGGCTTGGCTATGTAGTCGTCCGCCCCCAGATCCAGACCTCTTACGGTGTCCAGCTCGGTTGTTTTGGCGGTGATCAGGATGACTGGGATAAATCGGGTGCGGTGATTGGCCTTTAGTGTTTGCAGAATTTTGAGGCCGTCATCTCCCGGCAGCATAATATCCAAAAGAACCAGATCGGGCAGCTTTTTTTCACAGGCGGCGAAGAAAGAGGCACCGTCGTCAAACTCCTCTGTCAGGTATCCGCTGTTTTTCAGCGCATAGCTTTCCATCTGGCGGATATTTAAATCATCTTCCACAATATAAATCATGACATATCACCCTTTCGCAAAACGAACAATTATGCAAGCTGGTATTTTTCTTTATAACGGTTATACCGGCTTTCAAATGTGTCGTCGTGTCCGTCTTTGATGCGGTTGAGATATTCGTGCGTGTCGAAACTGTCCTCGGCGATGCGCAGAACGCACACGCCGATGTTGGAACAATGGTCCGCGACACGCTCGTAATTGGTAAGCAGGTCGGAGAAAATAAAGCCGTTGCTGATGGTACATTCTCCGTTTTGCAGGCGCTGAATGTGGCGGCTGCGCAGCTCATCTTTCAAGGAATCCACCACTTGCTCCAGCGGTTCCACCTTGGAAGCCAGATGAAGATCATTTTCCACAAAGGCTTGGGTCGCCAAATCGACGATTTCTTCGATGGCGCCGGATATGGTGGAGATCTCTTTTTGCGCCTGCTCGGAAAAAGCGTATTTTTT
>JBJEQT010000185.1:0-25201 GCA_051881895.1 Oscillospiraceae bacterium | reverse complement strand
AGCTTTGTAATCAAAAAATCTATAGAATTATCTGGCAATTTATGCTATAATAAAGCCAAGGCAAAAGATTGCTGCTAAAGGAGGGTTATATATGAAATTAATTCTTGCTATTGTTTCCAGTGATGACAGCTCTATGGTTTCTTCCGCGCTGACCAAAAACAATTTTTCGGTCACGAAACTGGCCACCACCGGCGGCTTCCTGATGAGCGGCAACACGACGTTCCTGATTGGTACCGAGGATGAAAATGTGGAAAAGGTAATCAATGTTATCGGCGAGCACAGCAAAAAGAGAAAACAGATGGTTCCTTCTTCCGCTTCTTATGGTGTGGGCATGTACACGTCCTTCCCGGTAGAGGTCACTGTTGGCGGTGCCACCATCTTTGTGCTGGATGTGGAACAGTTTAAGAAACTGTAATTCCGAGGTCGAAGCAGGATGACGTTATTAGACCGGTTTTTCGGAAATAACAAAGCGAAAGAGGCGCTCGTCTTTTACCAAAGAGACGGGCGCTTTCCGCATGGAATTTTATTGGAAGGCCAGGAGGGGACGGGCCGGAAAACCTTTGCCCGGCTGATTGCCGCCGCCGCGTTGTGCGAAGGGGAAAACGCCCCCTGCGGCCAGTGCCGGCACTGCAAAAAGATTTGGAAGGATATTCACCCGGACGTGCAATGGATCGTGCCGGAACCGGGGAAAAAGTCCTTTAAAAAAGAGCAGGTGGAGCGGCTGCGGGCAGATGCGTGGGTCAAGCCCAATGAAGCGCCGCGAAAGGTCTATATCCTGTGCGAAACGCAGTATATGACCGCCTGGGCCCAAAACGCGCTGCTGAAACTGCTGGAAGAACCGCCTGCTGGCGTCATGTTCATCCTGACCTGCGACAACCGGTTCCATCTGTTGGAAACGGTGCGGTCCCGGGTGATTACGCTGACGATGGAAGCGCCCGGCGAAGAGGCGGCAGTCATGGCCCTGATGGATCAGTTGCCGGAATTGGATGCGGAAAAAGCCCGCGCAGCGGCGGGGCGCAGCGGCGGCAATATCGGGCTGGCAAAAAGGCTTTTGGCTGACAATCAGTATGCTTTGATTTTGGATAAAGCGGCCGACCTCTGTGAAAAAATGGAGCGGGCGGACCGTTTTGGCATTTTGCAGGTGCTGTCCGGTTTTGAAAACGACCGGGAGGGACTGCTTTGCTGTTTGGCGCAGGTCCGCCAACTGCTGGCACAGAATATGACGGATGCCTTTTTGAAAAAAAACGGCCGGCAGTACCGGATTCTCCCATTGCAGGCGGGCAAAGTACTTGATATAATAGAGCAGGGCATGGAGTATGCCCGTCAAAACATGGGAATGCCGCTGCTGACTACCTGGCTGGGCGCCGGAATCAGCGGTGCTTTTGAAGAATAAATGGGAGGAACCATGGCGGAAGTAATCGGCGTAAGATTCAAACAGGTCGGTAAGGTTTATTATTTTGACCCCGCCGGCATTCAAGTGAAAAAAGAAGATCATGTGATCGTGGAAACGGCCCGCGGTGTGGAATGCGGCGAGGTGGCGATGGAGAACCGTCAGGTCAGTGACGAAAACATTGTGAAGCCGCTGAAAAAAGTGATCCGGAAAGCGACAGAGGAAGATTTGGCGCAGGTGCGGAAAAATCGGGAAAAACAGATCAGCGCGGCCAAAATCTGCAATGAAAAAATCGCCGCCCATAAGCTGGATATGAAGCTGGTGGACGTGGAGTATACGTTTGACAACAACAAAATCCTTTTTTATTTCACCGCTGATGGCCGGGTGGATTTTCGGGAGCTGGTCAAAGATTTGGCTTCGGTGTTCAGGACCCGTATCGAGCTGCGGCAGATCGGCGTTCGGGATGAGGCGAAAATGCTGGGTGGACTGGGTATCTGCGGGCGTCCGTTTTGCTGCTCCACTTTTTTGGGAGAGTTCCAGCCGGTATCCATCAAAATGGCAAAGGAACAAAGCCTGTCGCTGAATCCGGTGAAGATTTCCGGCACCTGTGGAAGGCTGATGTGTTGCTTAAAATACGAGCAGGAGGCCTACGAAGATTTGCTGCGCACCACCCCGAAGGTTGGGGCGCTGGTGGAAACCGTTGAGGGAAAAGGCAAGGTCGTGGAGGTGAATCTTCTTTCCGGGCTTTTGAAAGTGCGGCTGGACGCGAACCCCGACGCGCCGGCGAGAGTTTATCCGAAGGAAGAGGTCCATCTGCTTCGGGATGGAAAGATCAAAGTGGATAAAAAAGAGATGGAAGCGCTTAAGGAAATCATGGAGTAAAGATTCTGTAAGCGGCGAGAAAAATCACCGGAAACGGTTGATTTTTTTTGGGAACGTGATACAATGTTGTCAAAATGATATGGAGGTGGATTTGCAATGGCATATGTAATTTCTGACGAGTGCATCAGCTGCGGTGCCTGCGAGGCAGAGTGCCCCGTTTCCGCTATTTCTGCTGGTGACGGCAAATACGTAATCGACGAAGGTACCTGCATCAGCTGTGGTGCTTGCGCTGGCGTTTGCCCGGTTGGCGCTCCTTCTGAGAAATAATTTGCGTACTTAAAAAGGCCTTTGCCGCATGGCAAAGGCCTTTTTTCTGTTTTGATACAATGATTACTGCGCCGCGCCGCCGGATTCCGTTTCCGCCTCACCGGAGAGGCCGAGATTTTTCAGCATATTGGTGGCAGCCATCTCAATGTGATCAAAGGTGGCTTTCTCCGCCGCGTCCGGATCGTGGGCGGCGATAGCGTCGACAATACGCTGGTGTTCGCCCATCACCTTTTGGGCGCGGCCTTTTGTGGCAAAAGACATTTTGCGGTACCGCTGCACGGAATGATGCAGGCTGCTCAGCGTCTGGCGGAGGGTCCGGCTGCCGCTGATTTCATAAATTCGTTCATGAAACTGCGAATCCAGGTTCCGCAGCTGCTCCAGATCGCCTTTTGCGGTGTAGAATTCCTGAAGTTCCAGAATATCACGCAGGGATTTTGTTTCTTCTTCTGTGATATGCTCCGCTGCCCAGCGGGAAGCAAGGCCTTCCAGCTTCATGCGGATATCGTAAATATCACGAAGGTCCTTTTCACTGACACCGACGACCACAGCGCCTTTGTTGGGGGTCAATTGTACCAGCCCTTCCTGTTCCAGCCGGTGGATGGCTTCCCGGACAGGGGTACGGCTAACGCCCAGACGGGCGGAAATGCGCAATTCCGTCAGATTCTCTCCGGCTTTTAACGCGCCGTTTAAAATCTCTTCCTCCAATTTTTTAAACACTTTGTCGGCCAGGGAATACCCATTCGATAATGTATTGTCTTTCATGTTTTTCAATCCTTTTCCTGCGGGATAACCCATTGAAACGGGGATACTGCCGAAGCGTACCGGGATACAGTAACGTTTTCGGCAGAAAAATGATTTGTAAAAACTATTCTTATTATAATACAACGGCGTTTTTTTCGCAACCAAAATTGTACAGATAGACGAAAAAAGAAAAGAATATATGTTCGATTTTTCACGCAAATCGGTTGCATCCGGCAAAGGAATAAGGTATAATAACAGCAAGAGAGCCGCTGCCGCTGAAAATCGTCTTTTCATAAAAAGAAAGCGGTTTTTCCGGCGGATATATGCAGAATGCGCCCTTTGCGGTGAAAACAACGGAAGATGGCACTCGCCGTTGCGTACTAACGCAGCAGCGTTTGCATGCGGTGCTTTTTCGGAAAGAACAGCGCTTTTTGGCGCGGAATGGAGAAGAATATGGTAGATAAACAAAAAGCGATTGAAACGGCAATCAGCCAAATTGAAAAGCAGTTTGGAAAAGGGGCAATCATGAAATTGGGCTCCACCGCCACGCTCAATGTGGAAGCCATTTCCACCGGCTCCATTTCGCTGGATATGGCGCTTGGTATTGGCGGCGTGCCCAGAGGGCGTATTGTGGAGATCTATGGGCCGGAAAGTTCCGGTAAGACCACGGTTGCGCTGCATATTATCGCCCAGGCGCAGAAAGCCGGCGGCGAGGCGGCGTTCATCGATGTGGAGCACGCTTTGGACCCGGTATATGCAAAGGCGTTGGGCGTGGATATCGATTCGCTCCTGGTTTCCCAGCCGGATACCGGCGAGCAGGCACTGGAGATCGCCGAAGCGCTGGTCCGTTCCGGCGCCATTGATGTGATCGTGCTTGACTCGGTAGCCGCCATGGTGCCAAAAGCGGAAATCGAAGGCGAGATGGGTGACGCCCATGTGGGCCTGCAGGCGCGGCTGATGAGTCAGGCGCTGCGCAAGCTTACCGGTATTGTTTCCAAATCCAATACAGTGGCGGTATTTATCAACCAGCTGCGTGAGAAAGTCGGCGTGGTATACGGCAATCCGGAAGTAACCCCCGGCGGCCGCGCGCTGAAATTCTATTCTTCTGTCCGGATGGAAGTCCGCCGGGTCGAACAGCTGAAAAACGGAACAGAAATGATCGGCAACCGCACCCGGGTTAAAATTGTGAAGAATAAGGTAGCGCCTCCCTTTAAAGAGGCGGAGTTCGATATCATGTATGGTACCGGCATCTCCCGCGCAGGCGAGATATTGGACTTGGCGGTGAAATTGGATATCATCAACAAATCCGGCGCGTGGTTCAGCTATAAAGGAGAGCGCCTGGGGCAGGGCCGGGATAACGTAAAGATTTATCTGCAGGAGCATCCGGATTTTGCCGACGAGATCGATAAGATGATCCGCGCGGACGCCGACCGGCTGAGCTTTGCCCGCGGCGGAAAGACCGTCGCGCCGAAAAAAGAAGCCGCGGCCGTTCCCGAACCGGCTGCGCCGCCGGTTGCCCCGGCGGCAGACGCCAAAGGAAAAGCATCGGTTAATATCGATGTGGAAGTGGATGAGTGATGCTTCGGATTACAGCGATTGAAAAAGCAAAGAAAAAGGGGTATCATCTGTTTGTGGAGGATGAATATGCCCTTACGGTAAACGCAGAGGTTTTGGCGGAAACAGGGCTGCGGGTTGGCCAGGAGATCACGCCGCAGCGGCTGGATGAAATCCGAACGCTTTGCGACCGCCGGCGCGCCCGGGAACGGGCGCTGTATTTGCTGGAAAGCCGGAGCCACAGCCAGAAAGAGCTGTTTGACAAGCTGTGCAAATCGGTACCGGAAGAGATCGCTGCCGAAGTGACGCACCGGATGGTGGAATTGGGGCTGGTGGACGACGCTGTCTATGCCCGCCGGTGGGCATCCATGCTGTGGCAGGAGAAAAAATACGGTTCGCGGCGTATCCGCCAGGGGCTGATGCAGAAAGGCTTTGACCGGGAGCTGATTGAAGAAGTCCTGGAGGAGATGAGGGATTCCTTTGGGGAGGAAGAGGCGGAAGAACAGCTGATAGGGCTGATCCGCCGAAAATACGCCCGCTACTTGGCGGACGGCGACCCGAAAGGGCGGAATAAAGCGGTGAACGGGCTGCTGCGATTGGGATACGATTATGAACAGATCCGTTCGGCGCTGCGGAATTTTAGCGAAATAGAGGAGTAAACTATGGCAATCAAAGTGGGAATGGTGTCCCTTGGATGTTCTAAAAATCAGGTGGACGCAGAAATTATATTGGCTAAACTCAGGGAACGGGGATATCAGATTCATACCGATTCCGGTACTTGCGATGTGGTGATCGTCAACACCTGTGGATTTATCGAAAGCGCCAAGCAGGAGTCCATTGAAAATATCCTGGAATTTGTCACGCTCAAAAAAGAAGGACGGATCAAAGTGATCTGCGTTACCGGCTGTCTGGCGGAGCGGTATCAGGAGGAAATGGCCAAGGAAATTCCGGAGGCCGACGTCATTTTGGGTATCGGTTCCAATGAGGAGATCTGCGACGCGATCGAAAAGGCCCTGGCAGGCGAAAAAGTGCGCCGGTTCGGCCCCAAAGAGGCGTTGCCGTTGGAAGGAGATCGGATCGTCTCCAATCTGCCGTTTTTTGCTTATTTGAAAATCGCGGAAGGCTGCGATAATCGCTGCACTTACTGTGCCATCCCGATGATTCGCGGGCGCTACCGCAGCAGAGAGATGGATAAAATCGTGGCGGAGGCCCAACATCTGGCGAATCACGGCGTAACGGAATTGAATGTGGTAGCGCAGGACACGACCCGATATGGCGTTGATTTGTACGGCAAGCCCATGCTGCCGGAACTTCTGCGCCGGTTGGCCCAGATTGAGAATCTTCACTGGATTCGCGTATTATATACCTATCCGGATTTGATTACCGACGAACTTTTGGATGTGATGGCCCAAGAGGAGAAGATTGTCAAGTATCTGGATATCCCGCTGCAGCATTGTGACAAGCAGGTGCTCAAAGAAATGAACCGGCGTGGCGACAGAGAATCGCTCACCGCTTTGATGGAAAAGATTCGGGCAAAAGTGCCGGGCATTGTGCTGCGGACGACCTTGATCACCGGGTTCCCCGGCGAGACGGAGGAACAGTTTGAAGCGCTTTGCCAATTTGTGCAGGATATAAAATTCGAGCGGCTGGGCTGTTTCCCTTATTCGGCGGAAGAAGGGACGCCGGCCGGCGAGCGGAAAGACCAGATCGATCCCGAGGTGCGCCAGCGCCGGGCAGACATTATTATGGAACTGCAGATGGGAATTATGGAGGCGTACAACCAGGAGCTGGTAGGCAGCGATTTGGAGGTCGTTGTGGAAGGCTATGACCGTTACGCGTCCAGCTATTTCGGCCGCAGCGCGGCGGATGCGCCGGATATCGATGGGAAAATCTTTTTTGTCAGCAAGAAAAAGCTGGCGGTCGGCCAGTATCTGCCGGTACATGTGGACGATGTGCTGGATTATGATTTGATTGGCAGTGCGCTGTAAAAAATCCGCTGCCGGGAATACAACAGAAAAGAGGATTGCTCTTATGAACCTGCCAAATAAACTGACCTGCCTGCGAATGCTGATGGTGCCGTTTTTTGTGGCCGCCATGGTACTGCCTTTTTCCAATCATGATCTGTGGGCGCTGATTTTGTTTATCGCCGCGTCTTTTACCGATACGCTGGACGGGAAAATCGCGCGCAAACGGGGTTTGGTTACGGATTTTGGCAAGTTTATGGACCCGCTGGCGGATAAAATTCTGGTCACTTCCGCCTTGATTTGCTTTGTGGATTTGTGGACAACACCGGCGGCGGTGATCATTGTGATTATTGCCAGGGAATTTGTCGTCACCTCCCTGCGGCTGATTGCGGCGCCCAAAGGCATCGTAATTGCGGCGGATATCTTCGGAAAGATGAAAACCGTATTCCAGATGATCTGGGTGGCGTCTACCATTTTTCAGATGTATCTGGAGGAAGAACTGCTCATCGGTATTCCGCTGCTGGCGGGAACGAACATCGTTTTGATGTGGTTAACGCTGGCGCTGACGATTGTGAGCGGCGTTAATTACCTGTGGAAAAACCGGGCTGTGTTCAGCGATATGAAGTAAAAAAGAAAGCCGGTTTGCGGTTCTTGACAAAGAGAAAAAACCGTGCTATGTTAATAAATACATTATAAATGCGATGATCAGGAAAAGTAACCGGATAACGCCCGACAGAGAGAAAGCATGACCCGCTGAAAGTGCTTTTGGGAAACGGATTCGGCCAAGTGCGCCTGCCAGCACGGACCGGGAAAAGAGTATCGGTCTGCGGAAAAGCCTCCGTTATTGGGCGTAATCGAGTGAAAAATCGAAGTGGAACCGCGGTAAACACACCGCCTTCGGCCGTGAATGGCCCGAGGGCGGTTTTCTTTTTATAACCGGCCTTTTGGGCGGAAAGGAGCAAACGATGAGAATCTATAACACATTGACCAGAAAAAAAGAGGAATTCGTACCCATTACCCCCGGCGAGGTGAAGATGTATGCCTGTGGACCAACGGTGTATAATTATATCCACATCGGTAACGCGCGGCCCATTTGCGTGTTTGATACCATGCGCCGCTATTTGGAGTACCGGGGCTATAAAGTAACCTTCGTGCAGAACTTCACCGATATCGACGACAAGATTATTAAGCGGGCCAATGAGGAAAATACCGATTATAAAACCATCGCGGAGCGCTATATCGATGAATATTGGATCGATGCCAAAGGCCTGGGTGTCCGGGCGGCGACCATTCATCCCAAGGCCACCGAAACCATGGACGAGATCATTAAAATTGTCCAGGACATCATCGATCACGGTTACGGCTATGAAGTGAACGGCGATGTTTACTTCCGGGCCAAGAAGTTCAAGGGGTACGGCAAGCTGTCCCACATGCCCATTGAGGAGCTGGATGCCGGCAACCGCATCGACGTGACAGAGCAAAAAGAAGACCCGATGGACTTTGCTCTGTGGAAAGCCGCAAAAGAAGGAGAACCCTATTGGGAGTCTCCCTGGGGAAAAGGCCGTCCCGGCTGGCATATTGAATGCACCGCGATGATCCGCAAGTTTTTGGGCGAGACCATCGATATCCACTGCGGCGGGCAGGACCTGATCTTCCCGCACCATGAGAACGAAATTGCCCAGGGCGAATGCTGCACCGGCAAGGAATATGCCCATTATTGGATGCACAATGGCTACATCAACGTGGATAACGTAAAAATGAGCAAGTCCAAAGGCAATTTCTTCACCACCCGGGACGTGGCGGAAAAATACGGCTATGAAACCATCAAGCTGATGATGATCCAGTCCCATTACCGCAGCCCGTTTAACTATACGCTGGAAGTGATTGAGTCCTGCAAAAACTCTTTGGAACGGCTGTACAACTGCCGGGAGAAGCTGGAATTTGCGTTGGATAACGGTTTGGATGAGGCTACCGAGGGCGAGGAAGAGTTCCTCAAAAAATTTGAAGCGGCACAGGAAAAATTCGTTACCGCTATGGATGACGACCTCAATACCGCTGACGGCCTGACGGCCCTGTTCGATCTGACGCGGGATATCAACACCGCGTTGCAGGTTCCACGCTCCAAGGCGCTGGCGCAGAAAGCCGCCGAGCAGTTCGACGCCATCGCCGATGTGTTGGGAATTTTGTATAACCGCAAAAAAGAAACGCTGGACGCCGATATCGAAGCGCTGATTGAAAAGCGGCAGGCGGCCAGAAAAGCCAAAGACTTTAAAACGGCCGATGCCATCCGCGACCAGTTGGCCGGTATGGGTATCACGCTCAAAGATACGCCGCAGGGTGTGCAATGGACCCGCGCGTAATAGCAGATAGAAAAAAGAGCCCCGTTCGGGGCTCTTTTTCCCTCTGACGGGGAGAAAGGAGCCACATATGGAATTGAAACTCTCCTTCAACGAAAATGCCGAAAATTATGACCGCTGGCGCCCCAGATACTGTCCGGAGCTGTTTGCGGACATCGCCGCATATGCCGGGCTGCAAAAGAAAGCGGCAGCGCTGGAAGTGGGCCCCGGTACCGGGCAGGCTACCCAGCCTTTTCTGGATTTGGGATGCCGGGTGACGGCGGTAGAACCCGGTGAGCATATGGCTGCGATTTTGGTGAAAAAATATCAGAAATATCCGAATTTTTCGGTCCAAGATGGCTTTTTTGAGGATTTTTCGGCGCCGTCCGGCTCATTTGACCTGATCTATGCGGGTACCGCTTTTCATTGGGTACCGCCGGAAATCGGGTATCCCAAAGCGAAGGATCTGCTGCGGCCTGGCGGGACATTGGCGCTTTTCTGGAACACGGCTGTTATACCGGATCCGGAAAGCGACGCGATGCAGCCGGCCTACCGGCGCTTTTTCCCGAACGAGAGCCGTCCGCCCCAATTTCCGCAGGAGAAGTTTGACAAACGGGAGGCGCTGATGCACGAATATGGTTTTTCTTTTGTGCAGCGCCGCTATTATTATAAGGAGCGGGTCCTTTCGGCCCAAGAATACCTCCTGTTATTGGACACCTACTCCGATATCCGAACGATGGAACAGGACAGAAAAGCGGCGTTTCTGCGGGAAATCGAACAGGCGATTCTCAGCTGCGGCGGTTTTGTCCACATTCAGGACATTATGGATCTGCATCTGGGCAAAAATTTGGAATAAAGCAAAAAACGGAAAAGCCTTTTGGCTTTTCCGTTTTTTTTGCGGATAGCGTCTTTGTTTGCCTTCGCGTTTGAGGTCAAAAATCAGAAGAGAGACCGTTGGGCGTCTCACACTTGCCTCTCCGACGTTTCGGCGCCGTCAGTGCGAAACTTTCTTCGATCAGGCGGCAGATATCCTCCTCTTCCATGCTGCCGTCGAGGATCACGCTGATCCAATGCTCTTTATTCATATGGTAGGCGGGAACGACACTGGGAAACACCCGCCGCCAGAAGTCGCCCCGCATCGGTTCCGCTTTTAGGTTTAACCAGATGCGCCCTTCACGCAAAAAAATCAGTGCAAAAATTTTGTTGTTGCCGCGATGCCGCATGGCCGCCCAATTGGAATCGCGAAACGGATAATCCTCATAAGCGCCGGGCAGCCGCAGACAGGCGGCGGCAGCATCCTCACGGGTCGTCAGAAAAATCACTCCCAGACCTTATTGTTTACCGTTTTGCAGCGCCTGCAGAATTTCCTCATCCGCCGGGCAGAAGTCGTATTGGCTGATTTGCTCCGTGCAAATCCAGCGGATGTCGTTGTGCTCCAGCAGCTGCGGCGTGCCGGACTCGATTTTCGCATGGAACAGCGTCAGATGGACAGTCAGATCCGGATAAGCATGGGTCAGTTCCATAAAAACGTCCCCCACCGCCACAGTGACGGCCAACTCTTCCCGGCATTCGCGGATCAATGCTTCCTGCTTGGTTTCGCCCGGTTCGACTTTACCGCCGACGAACTCCCATAAAAGCCCCCGGGCTTTGTGAGCCGGGCGCTGGCAGATCAAAAAACGTCCCTCTTTCCAAATGAGGGCAGCCACTACTTCGGTCATGGTTTTGCTCCTTACTTTTTGCTCAGGTAAGAGAGGATCTCTGCGGCGTTGGTGTCGGGTTTTACTTTGGGCATCGCTTTTTCGATCATGCCTTTTTCGTCGATCAGATAAGTGGAACGAACTACGCCCATGCTGACTTTTCCGTACAGCTTCTTTTCCTGCCAGACGCCGTAAGCCTGAATCGCCTGCAGCTGGGGGTCGGAAAGCAGGATGAAAGGAAGCTGATATTTCTGCGCAAATTTCTGATGAGAGGCCGCCGAATCCTTGCTGATTCCTATGACGACTGCGTTTTGTTTTTCAAACTCCTCCCACGTCTCGGCAAAAGCGCAGGCCTGGCGGGTGCACCCGGGGGTGTTGTCCCGCGGGTAAAAATAAAGCACAACCTTTTTCCCGGCAAAATCGGACAAACTGACAGGATCCCCGTTTTGGTCCGGCAGGGTGAACGCAGGTGCTTTTGTTCCTTCTTGCAGCATGATTATCTTCCTTTCTTACAAAAAACATAGTTGTTTTCATCGGAACGTTCCGGCGAAAACCGAAACCCCAGACGGTCGAACCGTTTGGCCTGTTCCGGCGTTTGGCAGTGGTGTTCAGCCAGGTAGCGCACCATGTCGCCCCGGGCCATTTTGCAAAGGGTGGCTTTTTCCAGGATCCGGCCGTTTTTCTCTTCACCGAAAATACAGGTGATGAACCGAACGCCGGCAGGAAGATGCGGCGCAACACTGCGGCTGTATTCTTTAGACGCAAGATTTAAAATAACGTCAGTGCCTTTGGATAACTCACAAGCCAGAGAGTCTCCCCAAAACGCATACAGGTCTGCGGCGGCGCCAACCGCCAGTTTTGCCTGCATTTCCAACCGATAGGGGACAACGCCGTCGAAGGGACGAAGCAGGCCGTAAAACCCGGAAAGAATCCGCAGGTGTTCTTGAATATAGTCCAGCTCATCGCAGGTGAATACGCCCGGCGCCATGTACTGGTACTGAATTCCTTCGTAAGCAAGAATCGCAGGGGTGAGGCTGGAGCGCAGATCCATGCGGCGAATCCGCTCATCATTCAGCCGGGCCAACGGCTCGCTGCATTTCCAAAGAGTGCGCAGCTGCTCCCGGGACATGGCCCGAAGCGCATCCAAAAGCAGCTGGGTCCGCTCCAGAAAAAGGGGAAGCCCCTGGCAGTCAAAGCTGTCGGTATCCACATTCATTTTTTTCGCGGGAGAAATGATGATTTTCATGGCAAAGTGTCCTTTCGCGTCAATTATAGTAAAACAGGAAAGGAAAGTCAACGAACGACGGGAAACATCGGAAAGTACCTCCAAAAACCGAAAAACTATGCGAAAATGCTCGTGATGGATGACCGGAAAAAAGGTTTGCGCCCCATTATCGGCAAGCCCGACAGACGCAAAAAGCGCCCGGAGAATTCCCCGGACGCCTTTTGAAAGGCCTGTGCCCTCAAAACCAAATGAACAAAAAAATGCCGCCCCCGCTATTGCAGGAACAGCACCCCTGGTGGACGATAAGGGACTTGAACCCCTGACCTCCCGCACGTCAAGCGGATGCGCTACCAGCTGCGCTAATCGTCCGTATCAAAATGACAAATGCTATTATACCCGTTTCTTTTCCAAAATGCAAGGAAATTTTGAAAATTTTTGAACAAAATCCGAACTTTTTGTCTCTTGCTGGGAAATGCCGCCGGAATATTGTCTCGAAAATTTGTTTGTGATATAATAACTACGATTATGCGGATCCATCGGATTCGGGCGCAAAAATGCGCTGCGAAGCGGATAGCCAAGGGGCTGCCGCCGGATTCTTCCGCAGGAACAGGACGCGCATTGCCGCGCGGGACAGGGCAGATATCATGCTGATTTTAGGAATTGACCCCGGATATGCCATTGTCGGCTATGGATTGGTGGAATATCAGAATAACCGGTTTCGTACAGTGGATTATGGAGCCATTACCACCCCGGCGGGAATGCCTTTCCCGCAGAGACTTCAAATCATTTACCGGGAAACGCAGGCGCTGCTGGAGAAATATCATCCGCAAGCGATGGCGGTGGAGAAGCTGTACTTTCAAAACAACCAGAAAACAGCGATTGACGTGGCACAGGCCAGAGGAGTCGTGCTGTTGGCCGCTCAGCTGCAGCAGGTGGAGATTTTTGAGTATACGCCGCTGCAGGTCAAATCATCTGTAGTCGGATACGGGCAGGCGGTGAAAAAGCAGGTGCAGGAAATGACCCGCGTTCTGCTGCATTTGGATTCCATCCCCAAACCGGATGACACGGCGGACGCGCTGGCCATCGCGATTTGCCATGCTCATTCGTCCGGGTCCTTAATGAACCGGCTCAAACAGTACCAGTAAAAAGGAGGAAGCGCCATGTTTTATCATGTGAGGGGCAAGCTTGTCCATGTGGAAGAGGGAATGGCTGCGGTGGAGTGCGGAGGGATTGCGTTTGCGCTGAAAACCACCAACAACACCCTTTCCAAGCTGCCGGCGCTGCAGTCGGAGGTGACGCTGTACACCTATTTCCTGGTGCGGGAAGGCGCGATGGACCTGTATGGATTTTACGACCAGGGAGAATTAAACTGCTTTCAGATGATGTTGACGGTTTCCGGCGTGGGACCCAAAGCGGCGCTTGCAATTTTGTCCCAGCTGTCACCGGAAAAATTTGCCCTTTGCGTGGCAACGGGGGATGTCAAATCCATCACCCGGGCCCAGGGAGTAGGCCCTAAGCTGGCGCAGCGGCTGATTTTGGAGCTCAAGGATAAGGTGAAGAACGAACAGATCGCCAAAGGCGTGGGCATGGACGACATCCCGGCGCCGGCAGTGCTGGCCGGGGCGAATGTGCAGGAAGCCATCAGCGCCCTGGTGGTGCTGGGATATACCCAATCGGAAGCGGCGTCCGCCATGGCGAAGCTGGACGCTTCGCTGCCGGTGGAGGAATTGATCCGACTGGGGCTTAAGGCGATCGCAACCGGGAAATAAAGTAAGATGGCAGAAGAAGGAAGGCGGGGAAGTATGGAAGAAGAAATGGATTTTGAAAACCGGATCTTAACACCGGAATACGGCAGAGAGGATTCGGATATCGAAGGGTCCCTGCGTCCCAAAACCCTGCAGGAATATATCGGCCAGGAAAGGGCCAAGGAAAATCTGTCGGTTTATATAGAAGCGGCGCGGATGCGCGCAGAACCATTGGATCATGTGCTGCTGTACGGACCGCCTGGATTGGGCAAAACGACCCTGTCCGGCATCATCGCCAATGAGATGAATGTCAATCTTCGCATCACTTCCGGCCCAGCCATTGAAAAACCGGGAGATCTGGCGGCCCTTTTGACCAATTTGGGGGAAAACGATATCCTCTTTATTGATGAAATCCATCGGCTGTCCCGGGCGGTGGAAGAGGTACTGTACCCCGCGATGGAAGATTACGCATTGGATATTATTATCGGAAAGGGTCCGTCTGCCCGCTCTATCCGAATTGACCTGCCCCATTTTACACTGGTCGGGGCGACGACCCGCGCCGGGCAGTTGACGGCCCCGCTGCGGGACCGGTTTGGCGTGATTTTGCGGCTGGAGCTGTACACCACCGAAGAATTGGCCCGAATCATCCGGCGCAGCGCCGGGATCCTGGGGATCGCCTGCGATCACGACGGCTCGATAGAACTTGCCAAGCGCAGCCGCGGAACCCCCCGTATCGCCAACCGCCTGCTCAAGCGGGTGCGGGATTTTGCCCAGGTCATCGGGGACGGGACCATTACGCTGCCCATTGCCCGGCAGGCTCTGGACCGGCTGGAAATCGACGGGCTGGGGCTGGATGCGATCGACCGGCGGATGCTTTTGACCATTGTCCGCAATTACGGCGGCGGCCCGGTGGGACTGGAAACGCTGGCGGCGGCGATCGGGGAAGAGGCGGTGACGCTGGAAGACGTTTATGAGCCTTATTTGATGCAGATTGGTTTTCTGAGCCGTACGCCCCGGGGGCGCTGTGTTACCCCGGCGGGATACCGGCATTTGGGAATCGACGCGCCGGGAACCGGAAGCGACGACCAATTGAAACTGGATTTTTGATAAAGGAGCAAACATATGGGGAAACTGTTTGGGACTGACGGCATCCGTGGGGTTGCCAATAAAGAACTGAGCGTTGATCTGGCCATGGAAGTGGCACAGGCGGCGGGTACAGTCATCAAAGAGAAAATCGGACGGAAGCCGCGTTTTGTCATCGGGCGGGATACCCGCCTGTCCTCCAGCATGCTGGAATCCGCCATGGCGGCAGGACTTTGCTCCGTGGGCTGCGACGTACAACTTCTGGGCGTGGTGCCGACGCCGGCAGTGGCGTATCTGGTGCGGAAACTGGGGGCCGATGCCGGGATCATGCTCACCGCCTCCCACAACCCGTTCATGGACAACGGCATTAAAATCATCAGCGGCACAGGATTCAAGCTTTCGGATGAGGAAGAAGAGGAGATCGAAGCCATCATCATCGATAATGAGCGGGTACCGCCGAAAGCGGCACCGGAAGAGATCGGCATGGTGACGGCCACATTTGACGCGGTGAATCAATATATCGATTATTTGGTCGGTCTGGGGGAAGGCTCCCTTTCCGGCATGAAAGTCGCGCTGGACTGTGCCAATGGCTGCGCCAGCGTAACGGCGCCGAAAATTTTCAACCGTCTGGGCGCCGAGTGCCATGTATTGCACGCAGAACCCAATGGGGTCAATGTCAATCTGGACTGCGGCTCCACGCACATGGGGAGCCTGCAGGCATACGTCAAGGCAAACGGGTGCGATTTGGGCTTTGCCTTTGATGGGGATGCGGACCGCTGCCTGGCAGTGGACCGA
The DNA here is from genome assembly GCA_051881895.1 of Oscillospiraceae bacterium. Classification (GTDB taxonomy): domain Bacteria; phylum Bacillota; class Clostridia; order Oscillospirales; family Ruminococcaceae; genus UBA3818. The sequence continues at coordinate 9,522 of JBJEQT010000185.1, read as the reverse complement.
AACGGCGACCTGGTAGACGGAGATGTGCTGATGGCCATTTTCGCGCTGGATCTGAAAAAGCGCGGCAAACTCAAAAACAACGGTCTGGTGGTAACAGTCATGTCCAATCTGGGCCTGTTTCACTTTGCCAAAGAGAACGATATTACAACGCCGACCACCAAGGTGGGAGACCGGTATGTACTGGAAACCATTATTCGGGATGGATACTGCCTGGGCGGCGAGCAGTCGGGCCATATCATCTTCTTTGATGATATGACCACCGGCGATGGGCAGCTCTCGGCAGTACATCTTCTGGGTGTTTTGGCCCGGGAACAAAAACCGCTGCATGAATTGCGCCGGGTGATGAACACCTATCCGCAGGTCTTGAAAAATGTGCGGGCGGATGACGAATTGAAAGCTTCCCTGTGGGAGCTGGACGATCTGTTCAAAGAAATGGACGACTGGCTGGGAGATCAAGGAAGGGTGCTGGTGCGGCCTTCCGGTACCGAACCGCTGGTGCGCGTGATGGTGGAAGGGGCCGATCCTGCCCAGATCGAGGAGATCGCCGGGATGATTGCCGGCGCCATTGAAGCCAAGCAGAAATAGGGGGCGCTGTATGAGAATTGCCGACCAGTGGAAGGACTATGAAATCATTGACACTTCCGGCGGAGAAAAGCTGGAACGCTGGGGTGATGTGCTGCTGATCCGGCCGGACCCGCAGATCATCTGGAACACCCCAAAAACGCATCCGGACTGGAAAAAGGCGGATGCCAGATATATTCGCTCCAACGCGGGCGGCGGAAGCTGGCAAAACCGCACGCTGGACAAAAAAGAGTGGAAAATCCGGTATGGGGCGCTTACCTTTAAGGTCAGCCCCACCGGCTTTAAGCATACGGGCCTATTCCCGGAACAGGCGGTCAACTGGGACTTTATGGCGAAAAAAATCCGCTTGGCCAACCGGCCGGTAAAGGTACTTAACCTGTTTGCGTACACCGGCGGCGCTACGCTGGCATGTGCAGAAGCGGGCGCTTCGGTCTGCCATGTGGACGCTTCCAAAGGGATGGTAGCCTGGGCCAGGGAAAACGCGGCGCTGTCCGGCTTGGGGGACAAGCCCATTCGCTGGATTGTGGATGACTGCAAAAAGTTTGTGGAGCGGGAAATACGCCGCGGCAACCGGTACGACGGGATCCTGATGGATCCGCCGTCCTATGGGCGGGGCCCCGGCGGCGAGGTCTGGAAACTGGAGGAGCAGATCTATGAGTTTTTGGAATTGACCGCGCAGGTTCTTTCCGACGACGCGCTGTTTTTCCTGCTCAATTCCTATACGACCGGGCTGCCGGCCTCTGTTATGGAATGTCTGCTGGGCGTTACTGTGGGACGCGGCCGGGATGGCCGGGTCTGGGCATCTGAGATCGGGCTGCCGGTAACCGCCTCCGGCTTTTCACTGCCCTGCGGCTCCACCGCCGTATGGGAACGATAACCTGAGTCAAGAAAGAAGGAATATCACATGGAACCGATTCTATCGGCAAGGGATGTATCCTTTGCGTATGACAATTATGAAGAAAAAAAGCTGCCGCCTGTTGTGCTGGAGGATATTTCACTGGATGTCCAGCCAGGGGAATTTGTGGCGGTACTGGGGCATAACGGATCGGGCAAATCCACCCTGGCCAAGCATTTCAATGCGATTTTGCTGCCCACTTCCGGTACGGTTTATGTCGGCGGTATCGACACCAAGGAGGAGGACCGGCTGTATGATATCCGTCAGACGGCAGGCATGGTGTTCCAAAATCCGGATAACCAGCTGGTCGCCACAATCGTGGAGGAAGACGTGGCTTTTGCACTGGAAAATTTGGGCGTGCCGCCGGAGGAGATCCGCCGCCGGGTAGATGAGTCGCTCAAAGCGGTGGGCATGTACGAATACCGGGAGCATTCCCCTCACCAGCTTTCCGGCGGGCAAAAGCAACGGGTGGCTATCGCTGGCATTATCGCCATGCGGCCCAAGTGTATTGTGCTGGATGAGCCTACTGCCATGCTGGACCCGCAGGGCCGGCGGGAAGTGCTTCAAACCATCCGGCAGCTGGGAGATCAGTTCGGTATCACGGTAGTGCTGATCACCCATTATATGGACGAAGCTGCCCGGTGTGACCGGGTAGTCGTGGTAGACAATGGGAAAATCATTCTCGACGGGTCGCCCCGCCAGGTGTTTTCCCACGTGGAACAGCTAAAGAGCGTCGGGCTCGACGTGCCGCAGGTGACAGAGCTTGCCTGGCTGCTGCGGCAAGACGGTTATGATCTGCCGGACGACATCATCTTCGAGGAAGAATGCGTCCAGGCCATTGAAAAACTGTTGGAGGAACGCCATGTCAGTCATTAAAACAGAGCATTTGACTCATACTTATTCACAGGGAACCAGCTATGAACAGGCGGCGGTCTCTGATGTAAACCTGGAAATCGAACCGGGGGAGCTGATCGGGGTGATCGGCCACACGGGGTCGGGCAAATCCACATTGATTCAGCATTTTAACGGCCTTTTACGACCTACCTCCGGTAAAATTTATGTGGACGGAGAGGATATCTGGGAAAACCCGAAGGAAATCCGCCGAATCCGCTTTAAAGTGGGATTGGTGTTCCAGTACCCGGAATATCAGCTGTTTGAAGATACGGTCTATAAAGACATTGCTTTCGGCCCCAAGAACATGGGCCTTTCGGAAGAGGAAATCGACCGTCGGGTCAAGGAAGCGGCGCTTTTTGTAGGGCTGAAGCCTCATCATATGGAAAAAAGCCCGTTTGAACTGTCCGGCGGGCAGAAACGGCGGGTGGCCATTGCCGGGGTCATTGCCATGAGCCCGGAGGTGTTGATCCTGGACGAGCCGACTGCCGGCCTGGATCCCAAGGGCAGGGAACGGATTTTGGGTCAGATCCTGGAGTATCACCGGGAGCAGAAAAAGACCATCCTGCTGGTATCCCACAGCATGGAGGATGTGGCCAAATACACCGAAAAGGTGCTGGTTATGAACCACGGCAAGGTAGCGATGTTCGACGAAGTGGAAAAGGTGTTCTCCCGCAGCCGGGAAATTGAGACCATGGGCCTTGCGGTGCCGCAGGTATCACGGGTGTTCTTATCGCTGAGCGAAAAAGGATGGCCGGTTCCCGCCAACGTCTACACTGTGGATCAGGCCAAAACGGCGTTGGAAAAGATTTTAAAGCAGGGGGGAAGCGCCAATGCTTAAGGATATTACCATCGGACAGTATTTTCCGGGCAAATCGGTGCTGCACCGGTTGGATCCCCGGATGAAGATTTTACTGACGATCGGCTACATTGTTATGCTGTTTACCGTATCCAATCCGCTGGGATTATGCGTGGGCATTCTGTTTTTGATTTTTGCCTACGCCATTTCCGGTATTCCGCCCCGCATGATCACCAAAAGCTTAAAGCCGGTGATCCCGATCATTATCTTTACCACAGTGCTCAACATGTTTTTTGTCAAAGGCGACCCGCTGTTTGACTGGTGGATCATCCACATTTCCCGGCAGGGACTCCTGACGGCGGTGGTGATGACTATCCGCATCATCTGTTTGATCGCGGGCACGTCGCTTTTGACCTATACGACCTCGCCGATCGCGCTGACCGATGGGCTGGAGCGCCTGATGAAGCCGCTGAAAAAAATCCATTTTCCGGTACATGAATTGTCCATGATGATGACCATCGCCCTGCGGTTTATTCCGACCCTGATTGAGGAAACGGACAAGATCATGAACGCGCAGAAAGCCCGCGGCGCCGATTTGGAAAGCGGCGGCATTATGCAGCGGGCCAAAGCGCTGGTCCCGATTTTGATTCCGCTTTTTGTCTCGGCTTTCCGGCGGGCGGATGAATTGGCGCTGGCCATGGAGTGCCGCTGCTACCGGGGAGATGTGGGCCGCACCCGCATGAAACAGCTGCATTACAGCTGGCAGGATGGCGTGGCCGCGGCAATGACGGTGGCTTGTATCGGCGCCGTTATCGCGGTAAACATCTTTGCTCCGGTGATGTTTTAAAAAGCTTAAAAACCGGGTGCGCGGAAAGGGGAACGGATATGCGCAATATATTGATGACCCTTTGCTATATCGGCACCGCCTACCATGGCTCTCAGGTGCAGGCCAACGCGCTGTCGGTCACAACGGTGGTGCAGGACGCGATGGAGACGGTGCTGCACCGGCGGGAAGATGTGAAAGGCTGTTCCCGTACCGATGCAGGCGTGCACGCCAACCGGTTTTGTATGAACTTTCACACTCAAAGCGATATTCCGCTGTACGTGCTGAAGCGCAGCCTCAATGCGCTTTTGCCGGATGACATTGGGGTGTTGGACTGCCGGGAAGTGCCGGCGGATTTCCATGCCCGGTATAGTTGTGTTGGCAAGCGCTACCGGTACTTGATCTGGAACGCGGACGGCAAAAATCCATTTTACCGGGGCCGCGTGCTGGAATATTGGCAGCCGCTGGATCTGGACAAGATGCAGCCGGTATGCGAAATGCTTCTCGGAACCCATGATTTTCGGGGATTTTGCAGCGCAAAAACCGATTTGGAGGATACGGTGCGTACCGTATACCGCTGTGAAGTCGAACGGGAGGGGAACCTCGTTGTCTTTACCATAGAAGGCGACGGCTTTTTATACAATATGGTGCGTATCATTGTGGGGACTCTTTTGCGGGTCAATGAAGGAAAAATCAGTCTTGGCCAGGTGCGCCGGGCGCTGCAGGAGCGGGACCGGTCATTGGCAGGAGTCACCGCGCCGGCCTGCGGGTTGTATCTGGACGAGGTTTTTTATTCGCAGCCGGATCATTGGAAAGAGGAAAGAAAGTGAATTTTGTTTTCCGGTATCGGTTTCAAATCGGATAGATAAAAGTACAATCGGAAAGGATGGAGCAAATTGGGACAGCTCGAAGATATTGAGCGGCTGCGGAAAAAGCGCAACCGGCGGCAGAATTTCAAGCGGCTGGGCGTTTTTTTGCTGGTTTTGGCCATCTTTTTTGCCGGTTGGTTTGGCTGGGAGAAGGTCAAACAAACAAGCCTGGCCGAGCAGTTGGCCGGCGGGTTCGCGGAATTGGGCTCGGGCAGCGGATATCCGGTGGAATTTTCCGGCGTAACAGTCCGCCAGGTGCAAACCATGGGGAATACATTGCTGGTTCTGACCGACACCCATCTGCATATCTATAATAAGAACGGAAAGCTGCTGCGGGAGGTATCGCATGATTACAGCAACCCGGTCATGAAATGTTCCGGCAGCAGGATTATTCTGTATGATCCCGCCTCCAAAACGATGCGGGTGGAAAGCAAAACAAAAACGATCAAGGAAATGGTCTTTGATGAACCGGTGCTGTTTGCCGCGCTGTCCAAACAAAACGATTTGGCGGTGATCACCAACACCCAGCGATTTTTAGGGCAGCTGGAGGTGTATAACAGTTTGCTGCAGGAACCGGTCTTTTCCTGGAAATCGGCAGAAAGCTATTTATACGGAGCCGCTTTCCTGCAGGATGGCAGCATAGCGGTCTCTTCCGTCCAGGTCCGCGGAGGGGATCTGGTCAGCGGGCTGACGATGTACCGGCTGAATGAAGAAACGCCTTTTGCGCAGAAGCAATACGCAGACGAAATCATCCATGATATCAGTTTTCAAAACGGCGAACTGCAGGTGCTGACCGATCAAAATGCCTATTACTATTCAGAATCCGGCAAAGAGAAAGCGATCGTGTCTTTTCAAAACGAGCCGCTTCGCATGTTCTGCTCCCGGGGAGAGAAAATTTCCGCTTTGGTATTGGGAGATTACCAGGAGTTTAAATCGGTCAAACTGTCCTTGCTGGGCGCTTGTGACCAGCAGGGCAGCTCGGTGTCCCTGCGGTCCCAAGTAGACGCAATCGATGTCAGCGGCAGCCGGGCGGCGCTTCTGTCCGGTAACCGCATTGAGATTTATAACGCGGCGGGGGAGCTGACCCAGCAGATCACGCCGAATACGGAGGTCCTGTTTTTAGCGCTGGGAAACGGGTATGTTTATTATGTAACACCCGACGCTGTCTGCCAGGAACCCCTTTCCTGATTGTTTTGCCTGCAACGCAGCGGCTCTAAAAGAGAGAGGAGATTGACATGGAAAAATTTTTGCCGGTTTTATTGGACTTGGCAGCTGTTTTGTTTGTCATTGTATACATCCGGTCGGCAGCCCGCCGGGGATTTGTGCGCACGTTGGTGCAGCTGATCGGCTTTTTTATCTCTTTGTTTCTGGCAAACGCTCTTTCCGGCGCTGCGGCGGAATACACCTTTGCGCACTTTGTCAAGCAGGGCTTGACTGATCGGATTTCGGATCAGATTCTGGCTTCCGGTTCTGCCGGCGCATTTTTGCAGACACTGGCGGCCACTTTGGAAAGCATTCCGGCCTATCTGCGAAACGCGCTGGAATTTGCAGGACTCCCGGCAGACTTGACGCTGCCGGCGATATCCGGCAACGTGGAACAGCTGGCGGGGGATATTGTGGAGCAAACCATCGGCCCCACCTGCATCGCCCTTTTTTCCACCGTTTTTTTCCTGCTGTTTTTCTCGGCTTTCATGTTTGTGACCAGAATGATCTCCCGCTGCTTTTCGGGACTGCGCCGCATCCCGGTTGTCGGGCCGCTTAATTCGCTTTTGGGCGGCTGCATCGGCGCGGTGGAGGGCCTGTTGTATTTGTATTTGATCGTTGCTGTTGCAAGCCTTGTTTTGGCGCTGATTGGCGACAGCATCCCGTTTTTGAACCGGCAGACGTTGGAAAACACCTGGCTTTTGCGGCTGTTTTTGGAAAAAAACGCTTTGGGCTCTCTGCCAACGCCGGATTTTTCCGGTGCTATCGCTATTGGCCAGGACTTTCTTCGTTCGATTGCAGGCCGCTAAAGTTTTTTTCTGCGCACAGTTTTTTTCACAGCCAGTTCACATTTGCTTTTTATAATGGGCTTCAATCAAAGCTTATCCAGGATAGAAATTGTTTTTGAAAGATATATGAGGTGTAGATTTTGGCAATGAGTATGTTGTGTTCCAGATGCAAAAAAAGAGTTGCAGTGGTTTTTATGACCCGGATGGAAAACGGAAAAACCATTAATGAGGGGTTGTGCCTGCAGTGCGCCAGGGAACTTGGTATCGGCCCGGTCAATGAGCTGATGGAAAAGATGGGCATTACCGACGACGAAATCGAAAATATGAATGACCAGCTGATGGGCATGATGGATGAAAGCGGCGAGGAAATGGATATGGAACAGGATCCGGATGACCCGGATTTTGTGCCCGGAGGTGCGCAGACATTCCCGTTTTTGCAAAATATGTTTGGCAAAATGAACGGACAGCCGGAGCGGGATCAGGGCGCCTCGGAACGGAAAAAACGCCACGCAGACGCGAAAGAGAAAAAAGCGCCCAAGCGAAAGTTTTTAGAAGCGTACTGCTCGGATTTGACGCAGAAAGCGCGGGACAATCAGCTGGACCGCATCATAGGCAGAGACGAGGAAATCTACCGGGTGGTGCAGATCCTCAACCGCCGGACCAAGAATAATCCATGCCTGATCGGCGAACCCGGCGTTGGCAAAACGGCGATTGCGGAGGGGATTGCCCAACGCATCGCGCAGGGCGCAGTGCCGCAAAAATTAAAAGACAAGGAAATTCATTTGCTGGATATGACCGCCCTGGTGGCCGGTACGCAGTTCCGGGGCCAGTTTGAAAGCCGGGTCAAGGGCCTGATCGACGAAGTCCGCTCGCTGGGCAATATTATCCTGTTTATTGATGAGGTCCACAATCTGGTGGGCGCCGGCGACGCGGAGGGCTCCATGAGCGCTGCCAACATCCTGAAGCCGGCCCTTTCCCGGGGAGAGATTCAGGTAATCGGCGCCACCACCTTCGGCGAATACCGCAAATACATTGAAAAGGACTCGGCTTTGGAACGGCGTTTCCAGCCGGTTACGGTAAATGAGCCTTCTATCGAGGAAGCGGTAAAGGTCATTGAGGGGATCCGCGGCTATTATGAAAAATATCACCGGGTCACCGTTTCCCCGGAAATGGCCCGCAGTATGGTTGTGCTGTCCGAGCGGTATATCAACGACCGATTCCTGCCGGATAAAGCAATCGATTTGCTGGACGAAGCCTGTTCCTGCGCCGCGCTGCGCAATAAGGAAATGGCCGAGTATGATGAACTGGAGAAAAAACTTTCCGATTCCCGCCAAAAAGTAGAGGAATTGGAAAGCGATTCGGAGCATTTGGATTATGAACAGCTGGCCAAGATCAAAGCGGACCAGCTGCAGATGGCGGCCAAGCTGGACGAATTGGAACCGAAAGCATTGGGCGCTGAAGTGACCAGCGAAGACGTGGCAAAGGTGATTGAACTTTGGACCGGTATCCCCGCCAGCAAGATCAAAGAGTCGGAACTCAATAAGGTGGCCCGGCTGGAGCAAACGCTGAAAAAGAAAATCATCGGCCAGGATGAGGCGGTGGAGTTGGTGGCTTCGGCGGTGCGCCGCAGCCGTGTACAGATTTCTGCCCGGAGACGGCCCGCGTCCTTCATTTTTGTCGGGCCGACCGGCGTGGGAAAGACCGAACTGGTAAGAGTGCTGTCCCAGGAATTGTTTGATTCAACCGATCCGCTGATTCGTTTGGACATGTCGGAATTTATGGAAAAACACTCTGTCTCCCGGATTGTCGGAGCGCCTCCCGGGTATGTGGGCTATGACGAGGCGGGCCAGCTGACGGAAAAAGTCCGCCGCCGTCCGTATTCCGTGATCCTGTTTGACGAGATCGAGAAGGCCCATCCGGATGTGATGAACATCCTGCTGCAGATTCTCGATGAGGGCAAATTGACCGATGCGCATGGCCGTACCGTTTCTTTTGAAAACACGGTAATCGTGATGACCTCTAACGCGGGCAGCGAGTGGAAGGAGAGTACCGTTGGCTTTACGAAAAACGAGGCCCAGGCCAGAAAGGACCATACCTATAAGGCGTTGTCTCAATTTTTGCGGCCGGAGTTTTTAGGGCGTATCGACGAAATTGTTACATTCCGCCAGCTGGACGAGAAGGATTACGAAAAAATCGCGGCGCTGATGCTGCAGGAGCTGGTGGAACCCATGAAAGAAAAGGGCATCACATTCGGCTGGGATGAAGCGGTGCTGGCGTTGATCGCGAAAGAGGCCTATGGCAACAAGAGCGGCGCCCGGGACCTGCGCAGGGTTATCCGCCGTCAGGTGGAAGATCCCATCTGTACGCTGCTTGTGGAACAAATTGACGGGCAGGTTTCGCTGATAAAAGCGATCGATCAGGATGGGAAGATTAAAATCGTATCTGCTTAACGGAAAAAAAGGGCGGGATTTCCCGCCCTTTTTATTGCTTTTAGACCGTTTGAAAGAAAAATAGGAGAAGATAAGGGCAAGAATATGGGGAAACCCATTGACAAATCGGGCGGAGTTTGATAGAATATCATCTGTCGCTAAAGCCTGCGGGTGTAGTTCAATGGTAGAATTCCAGCCTTCCAAGCTGGTTACGTGGGTTCGATTCCCATCACCCGCTCCATT
>JBJEQT010000184.1:0-5685 GCA_051881895.1 Oscillospiraceae bacterium | reverse complement strand
TCGGACGGCGAGTGGAAAATCGGACTTGCTTCTGATATGCCGACCTTTTGGCTATACGCCGTATTTACCTGCGCCTGCCTGCTGGCCGCTTACCTTTTGGTCCGGCGCTTTCAAAACACCAGGCAGATGCCGCGGGCAGCTATCGCCGGTGTTTGTATTGTCAGCACGCTGTTCGGGTGGATCTATTTTACAGATGGGAAAAACGCCCGCAGCTCAGATGAATGGCTCGTCGAAAACGGGATCGAAGGCCGGGATATGGTTTCGTTCCCGGACGACGGCAGCTTTGCCCGTACCGATTTTTATGGTACCATCGAAAATTTGGGCATGTATTGGGACCGGCCTACCATCCAGGCCTTTCACTCGATTGTGCCGGTGTCGCTGATGGAATTTTATCCCGAAGTGGGCGTGACCCGGGACGTTTCTTCAAAGCCGGATACCAAGCTGTACGCCCTGCGCAGCCTGCTCTCGGTGCGATGGCTGGTCATCGAGCAGCGCAATGAAGAGCAAAGCCCGATGCCTGGGTACTCCTATGTGCGCACGGACGGGAATTTTAACCTGTATGAAAATGACAACTTTGTCCCCATGGGATTCGCGTTTGACCATTATATCACGAGAGAAATGTTTGATGACACGGCCAAGGATTACCGCTGCCGCCTTTTGATGAAAGGCATTATGCTGGAGGATGATGCCATTGCCCGGCACAGCGATATTCTTACCAGGCTTTCGGATAAAGAGGCAGGTACGCTTACGGAAGACGCTTATGTAGTCGACTGCGCCAACCGGCGGCGGGAGGCTTCTTATGAATTTACCACCGACAATCAGGGCTTTACCTCCAAAATTGTACTGACCAAAGAGAATCTGGTGTTTTTCAGCGTCCCCTATGACGAAGGCTGGAGCGCTACGGTCAATGGGGAACCGGCCCGGATTGAGAAGGTGGACATTGGTTTTATGGCGGTGCGCGCCCCGGCGGGGGACAGCACCATCCGCTTTACCTACCACACCCCGGGGCTGACGGCGGGACTTTGGGTCAGCGGCGTATCGCTGTCTGTCCTAATTGGCTATCTGCTGCTTTCCCACCGGCTGCGCCGCCGGCCGGCACCGGATATTTCCTATACGGTATTGCAGACCGGAGAGGAAGAACATCAGCTCTCTTTTGACGAATTGTTGAAAAAAGGCCCATCTGAAGATGATACACAGGAGGAAGAATGATCATGGATCGATTGTACCTTGTCGTGCCCTGTTATAATGAAGAGGAGGTCCTGCCCGAAACCGTCCGCCGGCTGACCGACAAGCTGTGCCGGATGGAAGAAAAGGGTCTGGTATCCGGCGACAGCCGCATCCTTTTGGTGGACGACGGAAGCCGTGACCGCACCTGGGAGCTGATCTGCGGCTTCCACCAGGAGAATCCGGTGGTATCCGGCTTAAAGTTATCCCGTAATCGGGGCCATCAGAACGCGCTGGTAGCCGGATTGATGACCGCCAGAGAACTGTGCGACATCACCATCTCCTTAGATGCGGACCTGCAGGATGATATCGAGGTGCTGGACCAATTTGTGGAGGAGTATCACAAAGGCGCGCAGATCGTTTACGGCGTACGCAGCGCCCGGGACACGGATACCGCTTTCAAGCGGTCCACCGCCATGGGGTTTTACGGCCTGATGCAAAAAATGGGAGTCGATATCGTCAGCAACCATGCGGACTACCGCCTTATGAGCAAAAAGGCGCTGGATTGTTTTTCCGGCTACCATGAGGTCAACCTGTTTTTGCGGGGGATCGTCCCGCTGATTGGGTTCCCGACGGCGGTGGTTACCTATGAACGCAGCGAGCGGTTTGCGGGAGAATCCAAATATCCGTTAAAAAAGATGCTCTCTTTCGCCTGGGACGGCATTACCTCTTTCAGCACCAAGCCGCTGTCGCTGATCACCGGGGTCGGAATTGGCATTGGATTTTTATCCGGGTTGGGACTTTTGGCCGCGCTGATCTGTCTTTGCTGTGGTGTTTCGGTGGAGGGATGGATCTGGGTGCTGGTGTCGGTTTGGCTGGCGCTGGGCATTGAGCTGGCCGCGCTGGGATTGGTAGGAGCCTATGTGGGGAAAACTTATGCGGAGGTCAAGGCGCGTCCGCGGTATCATATCGAAATGCTGTTGGACAGCGGCAAGGTTTCCGAAGAATAACTCTCGGACAGCTCTAAACCGAGGCGGCGCTCTTTTTGCCGGATTTTGGTGAGCGCTTTGGCAAAGAAGGCAATAAAAATAGGCAATTTTAAAAAAAAGTTTTGCCAAAAGCCTTTGAATTTCAGGATTTTTCCCTTTTGAAAAATGAGCCGACATATCGTATAATAAAAAAGTCGAGTAGCCCAAAAAGCGTAAATCCAGATGCTGGATTTACGCTTTTTCTTTTTTAGGAGGAGATAGAATGGAAAATCAAATGGAGCCGGCTTATTTGGAGCAGGAAAAATTAGGCCGTCTGATGAGAAAATATGCTGTGCCTTGCATGATCTCACTGTTGGTAGCGGCGCTTTATAACATCGTGGACCAAATTTTTATCGCGAACGCCAGCTATCTGGGCTCTTACGGAAACGCCGCCAATACCGTGGTGTTCCCGCTGACGGTGATCGCCTTGGCCATCGCCGTTATGATCGGTGACGGATGCTGCGCTTTTGTCAGCCTCAGCCTGGGGCGAAAAAAGCCGGAAGACGCCCATCGCAGCATTGGAAATGCAGTTGTGCTGTCGGTGGCGGGCGGAATCGTGCTGTGCGCCGTTTACCTGCTTTTTTCGGACCAGATTTTATACTTTTTCGGCGGTACGGTAAACGAAGAGACCTTTCGCTATTCGAAAGAATATTTTTTCTATATTTCCCTAGGTATTCCCTTTTATATGTTTGGTCAGGCCATGAATCCGGTCATTCGTTCTGATGGAAGCCCCGGCTTTGCCATGGCGTCTACGCTGGTGGGCGCAGTGGTCAATATGATTCTTGATCCGGTGTTTATCTTCGCCTTTCACTGGGGAATGATGGGCGCGGCGGTAGCCACTGTTGCCGGACAGGTGCTGACGGCTATTCTTGCTGTTTGGTACCTGTGCCACACCAAAGCGGTAAAACTGACAAAAGAGAGTTTTCTACTTCGAAAACAAATCGTCAGCCGCTCTCTGTCGCTGGGAATCTGCAGCTTTTTATCTCAAATCTCCCTGGTGGCCGCGATGGCGGCGATTAATAATATGATTCGGAAATACGGCGCTTTGGACCCGATTTTCGGTCAGGAGCAGTACGCCCAGATCCCCATGGCGGTGGTTGGGATTGTTATGAAATTTTTCCAGATCGTGATTTCCATCGTAGTAGGCATGGCGGCCGGATGCATTCCGATCGTAGGATTCAATATGGGGGCCGAGCGCCGCGATCGTGTGAAAAAGCTTTTTGCGATGCTGTTGGGTGCGGAAACGCTCGTGGGTATTGTCTCTTTGATTATTGTGGAAGGACTTCCCAGACAGCTGATCGCGATTTTCGGCGCTGCCGGTGAAAGTGTTTATTACACGGAATTCGCTGTGCGGGCATTTCGGGTTTACCTGTGCATGATTGTTTTAGCCTGCATCAATAAAGCGGCGTTCATTTTCCTGCAGGCAATGGGAAAAGCCTTTGCCTCGACAGTGCTGTCCATGATTCGGGAAGTTGTATTCGGCGTGGGATTGGCACTTTTGCTTCCGCTCTTTTTTGGACTGGATGGCGTGCTGTACTCAATGCCGGCAGCAGATATCCTGACTTTTCTCGCGTCGGCGGTTGTAATTGGTTCCACCTGGCACTTTTTGAGCAGAAACGACATTTAAAAAGAGAAAAACTTTCTCGGCAAAAAAGAGAAAACGATGGCGGACAACTGATAAAAAGGAATCCTCCGTATGGCGAAAGCCATACGGAGGATTCCTTTTTATCCATTGCAACGGTGGTTTTGATTCCGGTAACGGCTGGCAAGGCCGGTCAGTTCTTTTACGATATGGGGATTCCAGACGGCTGTTTTCAAAAGCCGTTCACAGGGAAAATCCGGGCAAATCCCGCAAAAAGAAACGCCGTGCCCCAGACAGCACCGGAAGATCGGGCAGCCGCCGGATTGTTCCCATTCTTTGCATTTTCCGCCGGTTTCGATGCAGCCTTTGCAAAAGCCATTCTGCTTTTTTGGGCAGCAAGTACAACACTCTCCGCAGGGGGTGATGGTACGAAAATCGATCTCTTTGTCCATTATAGCCCCAACCCTTTGCTGATATTGACCACAAAGTCCTGCACGTTGGTGACGATCGTTTTTACGCCGAGACTGCCCCGGTCGCGCAGCTTGTTTACCGAAAATTCCGAAATATCCACGCTGTAAAAATACACGGGGCGGACCGTTCCGTCTGCCAGCACACGGTAAGAGGGCGTCATATTTCCGGTGGCAATGGAATGGAGCGTTGTCGCCATACAGATAACGGTAGTGGATTTTTTTACACATTCCCGCATGGCGTTTTGCCCTTCGTAAACGTCGCCATACACCTCCGGCAGAGGCCCGTCATCCCGGATGGAGCCCACCAGAACAAAGGGAACCTGTTTTTGAACGCAGCTATAGATAATGCCGTCGCGGATCCCCTCTTTTTCGATAAAAGCAGGGATAGAGCCATCCATCCGGACCCGGTTGATGGTATCGATATGGTTGTAGTGGCCGTTGGGCTGGGATTTCTGGGTATAGATGTCCTGGCCGAGGGCAGTTTTGCGGTATCCGGCCTCCAAATCATGGGTGGCCAGGGCGTTGCCCGCTAACAGGGCATTGACGTAGCCATTCTGCACCAGCTTGGAAAATGCGGCGCGGGAATCGTGGTCAAAGGCGCAGGCGGGGCCTAAGACCCAGGTGATATAGCCATGCTCTTTTTCATGGCGCAGCAGCTCGTATAAGGAATCGTAATCCCGGGAATAAGCGGTTTCGCGGGAACGCCCCTGCCGGAAAGCGAACGCTTCCGCCGGACCGCCCTCTTCGGCGGCAAATCCGTTTGGATAGACGAAAATCCCCTGTGAGGCATCCTCTGTCCGGCCGACAACGACCAGGTCTCCCTGCTTGAGCCGGCGGAATTCCCGAATGCTGATTTCGCCATTTTCGTAGACGGCGACGCAGTCCATGCGGCTTTCTTTCGCTAGCAGCCACCGGCCGCCGATTTTAAAATATTCCGGGAAGATGGTGGTCGCGTGATATTGCTCCGGTGCGACTTTATCCTTGGGGGAAGGCACCAGCATCGCATCCGGCGCCTGGGAAAAGCGTGGTGCGGAAAAATCAGGTGAGGTGAAAGGGGGAAGGGAGAAAGACATGACAAGTACCTCCTATCAATCATGATTGCTTTTATTGTAGCATAGCTTTGAAACGGATACAACGGGACAGAACTGCTCCTGTTGTCTGATTTTGTACGTTTCAAATACTTTTGGTCAAAACAGCTTCCAATCAGCATGGAAAAGGCTCCCGCCGAAGGGGTGGGAGCCTTTAAAATCCGATTTAAATTGCAATTCTTGCTTTGGCGGGCCGATCTTCCTCATAAAAGACCTTAACAGCGCTCCCTTGCGCCGGGGTGCGATTGCCGGCATTTATCCATTTTCTGCAAGTGAAATCTTTCCCGTCCACGGTATATTTGACCTTTATGATATACGGAAACACTGCCCCGTCCAGAGCATGGGTTCTCATA
>JBJEQT010000183.1:0-5723 GCA_051881895.1 Oscillospiraceae bacterium | reverse complement strand
TCGCTTTTGAGATACTTCATTTTTATTTCCTCCTTATCTTCCACGGTTTCTTTTGTTGATTTTTGCAATATTTTTGAATTTTTCTCTCTTTTGGGCTAAATATCTTTCTGCATCTTCGGCATACCTGCTCTCGGATTTCAGCTTCTGGTACGAACGAACACGCTCTTGGGAAAGTTCTCCTTTTATAACCGCTTCCCGGACCGCACAATTGGGTTCATTCGTATGGGTGCAATCATGAAAGCGGCACATCGCCGCCAGTTTTTCTATATCGGAAAAGGATTGATCGAGCCCATCGTCTATCTCCCATAGGCCAAGCTCTCTCATGCCCGGTGTGTCGATTACCATTCCGCCCTGCTCCAGCAAAAACAGTTCCCGTCTGGTTGTGGTATGCTTTCCTTTGTCATCATTTCTGAGTCCGTTTGTCGCCAAACGATTTTCTCCGAGCAGCCGGTTGATCAGCGTAGATTTCCCGACGCCGGAGGAGCCGATTAGTGCAACCGTCTTTCCCTTTTGAAGATAAGGCAGAAGTTTTTTGTACCCATCTTCTTCCGTCGAAGAAGTTACGACAATATCCGTCCCGACAGCGACAGATTCCATCGAACGCAGAAATAATTCCAGATTGGGGCACAAATCTGATTTTGTTAAAACGATCACGGGGGTCGCGCCGCTGTTCCAGGCCACAGAAAGGTAGCGTTCTGCTCTTCTGAGATTAAAATCGTTGTTAAGCGACATGCAAATGAATATTGTATCAACATTGGCCGCAACGACCTGCTCCATATGGCCCGTTCCCGCGGCTTTCCGGATAAAAACGCTCTTTCTCGGCAAAACCCCCTGTATCATGGCGCGGCTTTGGGATGAGACGCAATCGAGCATCACAAAATCACCCACCGCGGGAAAATCCGAGGTACTTACAGCGCGGTGCCGCAATCTGCCGGATACTTCCGCAAGCTGTTCCCCCTCTTCGCTGATTACGCGGTACAGTCCTTTTTCCTGCGAAAGGACCCGCCCTATTACATTGTTTTCATCGTATTCCTGCGTAAGCGCTGCATATTGGCCGGACAATCCAAACGCAGCCATATCGATTTTTTCCATTTCTTAGTCCTTTCGCAAATGGTCCACAGCGTGACACTGCATAAAATATTCTATCTGGCAGCGAAGCAGTTCCATCCATTGCCCCTTGTCTTTGGATAAATCAGAACCATTCACCAGCAGATAAAACGGAGCATAAAATTCAACCGCAAGCTGTTTGGGGTCCGCTTCCTTTAAAACACCTTTTTTTATCATTTCGCGGAAGATGTCTTCCATATACCAAACCGGTCCGGAGACGATACAGTTATGATACAGTTCTGCCATTTCAGCGTTGCGATACTGTTCCAAGGTCAGCATCTTACGGAAATGAGACGCAAAGTCATCCTCCGTCCAAAATATGAATTGAGATATCGCATAATTTTGAACGCTGTCTATGGATACGCTTTCGTAGGATTCTGGCCGGGTTTCGTATTTTTCCTGCGGCACTTCATATTCCCGCGACCTTTGTGCGTCGATTCGATACATTCTTTCAACAATGCTGTCAAAAAGATCGCGTTTGTTCTTATAATGTTTATACAGCGCGCCTTTTGTTATCCCAAGTTCCGCTGCAATCATGCTGATCGAAACGGCCTCATAGCCCTCTCTTGCAAACAGATGAAGTGCCGTCATCAAAATTTTTTCTTTTGTGTCAGCCATGCGATCCCCTCCATAAGTAAACGACCGTTTACTTACATTATAGTAAACGATCGTTTCCTTGTCAATGGGATAGCAAGCCAATATAAAACCATAAATGGCCAGCCGGACGGAAAAATCCACCAGAGTGACAAATCGTTTTCACAAAAAAGCAGCATAAAAAGCATTTCTGCTTTTCATGCTGCCATTTTCCTTTGCAACAGTAGATGGGATTGCTATTTTCTATATTTCTTTGCGGCGCCGAAAACGTGTTTTTTCTTTCTCCCTTATTTGGAAATAGACAAAACTTTCAGCCGCATAACGCCTGCGGGAACCTCAATATCGATCTCCTCGCCGACCCGGCCGCCAATGAGGCCTTTTCCCATCGGAGACTCATCCGAAATTCTGTTTTCCATGGGATCCGCTTCCGCCGAACCGACGATCTGATATTCCTCTTCCTCGTCCATGTCCATATCCAAAATCCGCACCTTGGAGCCAACGCCGATAACATCGGTAGACAATTCATCCGTATCTACCACTTCGACTACTTTCAGCATGGCCTCCAGTTGTGTGATCTTCGCCTCAATGATCGCCTGTTCATTTTTTGCTTCATCATATTCGCTGTTTTCGGATAAATCTCCGAAAGACAAAGCGACTTTTATTTTTTCGGCAATTTCTTTCCGCCGAACTGTCTTCAGATTTTCCAATTCCTGCTCGATTTTTTTCAAGCCATCTTCTGTCAGACGTTTTTTCTCAGCCACATGCATCTTCCTTTCTATCCGTGCTGTTACAGACAGTAGTAGTATTATAATTCAGGCTATCCTTTCTGTCAAGGCGCAAACTGAAAACCTTCTATGAACAAAACTTCAGCCCTCCAAACAGCTTTCTGACGCCAATCGGAGCAGTTCATCCCAGGGGATAGCCCTCCCGTTTTTCCAGCCTTGACAAGGAATTTTCACAGGAGGCAAAGCGCTCTCCTGAAAAATTGCCGCCAAAAAATCCACAAGTAAAATTCCCCTTGGCAGGATCACTCCTTTTGCCGCTTCCCCCGCCGGTTCGATACAAATTCCTTTCCCCGGCTGGCGAGCCGCCGTTAAAATCAGTCCGCGAAACCCTTTCCACGGACAAAGCCATCCCGATGGATCCAGCAGGATACCTCCCGCCCTGGCCGGAAGCGCCTCGTCATACTGCATCACAGCGCCGTACTCATCCAATAGGCTTTGCGCCATCTTGCGGCAGCATTCCCGATTTTCGCACACCACCCGGAAAACCGGACTGTAAGAAATCCAATGTTCCAGCCATTCCAACCGCTCTCCTTTTTGATCCGCCAGAAAAATCTGCCTGCCTTTCATTGGGCACCGCAGTTGAGATAAAAGTCTCTTTGCCGCCGTGTCAAAAAGGTTTTCCCGGAAAGATTCGGCTGAAAAAGTTGGAAAATCCGCAGGCGGCGCCAAGCCGGCCGGCAAAATCACCTGCATATTTTCTCGCCTTGCCGCTTTCTCCAGCTGCTCCCACCGGATCTTCCGGTCACACACATGAAACACCCGGTATGCTCCCCAAGGACTTTCCGCATCTGTCTGTGCAGCCGCATATCTTTTTATTTGCAGGCGGATTTTTTCCAAAAGGTTTTTGTCTTTCCACCGTTCTATTTGGACTACAGCAACCACTCTTGTCCCTCCCGGCACAAGCTGTTATACTGTATGCTTTGTCCGGCCGGAATATGCACCCGCTTACAAAAAATTGCATGGACCTTTTAAGCCCATGCAATTTTTGATGTATTGACTGTTATACTGTTATGCGGCCGTGCTCTGCTCCTCTGCCGCCTCTTCAGACGATTCGGTTCCGCTTTCTTCTGCAGCCTGCGAATTCTGGGAGTCCGGTTCGATTCCTTCGCCGCGCATAGAACCGATCACCACTTCCAACGCTTTTTTCAGCTGAGGATCGGTGGTCTCGTCCAAATTTTCAAAATTGGCTTCCATATCCGCCGTCAGCTCTACTTCATAGTCCGGCTTGATTCCCTCGCCGTCATAGCAGACGCCGTTGGGCGGCAGATAGCGTGCTATCGTTATATTGACCGCCGAACCGTCGTTGAGTTTTTTCACCGTCTGCATGGTTCCTTTGCCATAGGTCGTACTGCCAACGGACTTGGCTTTTCCGTAATCCCGCAGCGCTTGTGTAAACAGCTCTGCCGCGCTGGCCGTTTTTTCGTTTGTCAAAACGACCATTGGCAAAGTGATTTCATCCGCATCGCTTTTCGCCAGCACTTCAACGGTGCCGTCTTTGTACTCAGCGGATACAATATCGCCCTCCGGCAGCAATTTATCCAGCATTTTCGTCACGGAATTCAAGGTGCCGCCGCCGTTGTTCCGCACATCAAACACCAGCGCCTGCGCGCCCTGTCCTATTAATTCATCCACCTGCTTGGAAAACTGCGTCGCAGTGCTCTCGTTAAACTCTGTAATCTGAACATAGCCGATATTGCCGTCAATCATACGGGAAAACACAGTCGGAATATCCACTTTGCGTCGGGTCACCTCGATGGTCGTATCCTCCGAATCGCGCCGGTAGGTGATATTGACCTTGCTTCCCTCTTCCCCACGGATGGCGTCCGCCGCCTGCTGATAGGTTTCCGCATTGACATCCAACTCATCCACTTTGATGATAAGGTCTCCTGCCTGCAGGCCAACAATGGCTGCGGGAGAATCCGCATAAACCTCATTAATCAAAATGTATCCGCTGGGGTCTTGCTGGGCCGAAACGCCGATGCCAACGACGCGGCCTTCCAAGTCTATCATATACGATTCGTATTCTTCAGGTGTAAAATACCGTGCGTATTTGTCTCCGGTTCCAGCCACATATCCGTCCGCCAGCGCCTCATTCAGCGCGTCCTCATCGATATTGCCGACATAATTGGCCCGGACAATACGGTCCAGTTCAGAGAGTTTGCTGTACATGGTCTCTCTTTCTTTTAAATTGTAAACCTTCCCGTTAAAAACATCCATGTAATAGATCATGGTAATGGAAAAAGTAACCGCCGCAGCCATGATCATCAACGTAATCGTTGCTCCTAAGGATATTTTTTTGTTCATCTGTTTTCTCCAATCTTTGCTCAAGATGTCACATGATACCTGCAGTTATTGCAGGTATTCCAGCGGATTGGTGTGTTTGCCGTTGATCCGGATTTCAAAGTGAATATGGGGACCGGTAGACCAGCCGGTGGAGCCGACCTTGGCAATCGTCTGTCCGCGGGTAACATAGTCGCCCACATTGACCACAATCTCGCTGTTATGCGCATATAAAGTAGTATACCCACCGCCGTGATCCACAATCAGGTACTTGCCGTATCCTTTTCCGGGCGTGTAGCTGGTGTTGACAAACACCACCTTACCGGAATTGGATGCCACAACCGGCGTACCATAAATGTTTGCTCCGGAGATGTCGATACCTGTATGGAAATCGCTTCCGTTAAACCGCCACCCGTAATAAGAGGTGATATTGGAATAACTGGGCGAAGGCCATCCAAATTGTCCGCCGACGAAATCCCCCATGGAATCCAGCTTGGCGTAAATCGCGTCAATATCCGCCTGGATTGCTGCCATTTCAGCCTGGGTCGCCGCCTTGTCCTTGTTAAATTGCTCTTCCAGCGCGGAAATATCCTGCAGCTGCTGCTGCGTCTGGCCCAATTGTTGGTTCAGACTCGCTGTCAACTGATCCAGCTGCGCCTTAGCCGACTCTACTTCAGCCCGGTCTGTCTCCACCTGCTTTTTGTCCAATTCAATAGATTCCTTGTCGGAAATCAGCTGGTCAATCACATCTTGATCTCTTTGGGCGATACGGCCGATAATCTCAGCCCGGGTCAAAAAATCATAAAAGCTGTCCGACCCGAGCACAAGGCCCAATGTCGACGCGTCGCCGCTGAGATAGGAAGAACGGATCCGCTTTTTAAACAACGTATAATTTTCGTCGATCTCTTCTGATTTTTGTTGAATTTGAGCCTCTTTTTGCGCGATATTCTCGCTTAA
>JBJEQT010000182.1:0-5787 GCA_051881895.1 Oscillospiraceae bacterium | reverse complement strand
CATTTCTTTGCGAAGGCCGCTGTATCGCAGGACTTTCTTTTCGGCCAGTACGCAGATGATGCGCGACTTCCATTTGCCTCCGAAGATATCCAATCCGTATTCCAGCGGACAACGAATCTCTTTTTCCAATTTTGGTTGATACATGATATCACCTCTATACTTTATTATATGAAAATAACTTGATTTTTACAATCTACTATTAAATTTATAAGTGGCTTATAAATTTGCTAATATCTTCTTTTATAAAAGTATTTATTTTATACTCAAAGCATGCTCCCAAAAGAGCAAATAAAAGGAGGTATTCCGGCATGAATGAAAATGTAATTCGTATTTTAAAAAATCAGATGTGGTACTTGGCAACCTACTCTGATGAGCCTAATGCCGTTCCGGTAGCGTTCAAAGATGTAACGGATGACGGCAAGCTGGTGGTTGGAGATGTTTTCCTGGAAACGACGCTGCATAATATCATGGAGAATGGAAAAATTGTAGTTTCTGCCTGCGATGCCGCTTCTATGGAAGGATACCAAGTGAAGGGAACGGCGCAGTATCTGACAGAGGGACCGGTTGTTGAAAAATTTAAAAAGTTGGTTTCCGATATGTTTAACGGAGCGATGACCGCAAAAGGCGCGCTGCTCATCACACCGGAGAAAGTAATTGTGACAACCCCCGGTCCGGATAATAAAAAGGAACTGTAACAGCAAAAAGGATTTGCCAAAGGCAAATCCTTTTTTATCAAATGGGAGAAAGAGCGTTTAATCATGTTTTTTTAAAGTGAACCCGCGGCCTCTTACTTCATTGACTTTCGTGACAGTCATGAAGGCCATGGGGTCGATTTGAGAAACGATCCGGTTCAGGTTTGGCAGCTCCCGGGGGGAAAGAATGCTTAAAACAATCAGCTGTTCTTTCTGTAAATGGCCGGTAATGGATCGCAGAAAAGTGGACCCTCGGTCCAGCGTGGTTTGGATAGCGGTATTGATTTCCCGGTATTTTTCGCTGATAATCATAACCTGTACCTGGCTTTTGCCGATGAGCATCACTTGATTGATGATCAAAGAAGTCAGCAGGGTGACGACAATACTGTAAAGGATTTTTTCTAAGTCGGAGAAAAATGCCTGCGAAATCAAAATCACGGTATCAAACGCATAAAGAAAAACAGAAACGGAAATGCCGGTATACTTGTTAAGCGCCAAGGGTGGAATGTCCATACCACCGGAGGAGGCTCCCATCCGCAGAACCAACCCAACGCCGGCGCCGACCAAAAGACCCGCGAACAAAGTGGACAGCAGAATATCGTTGGTAAAGCGGAAATCGCCCAAAAGCCGCTGGAACAGATCCAGAAACAAAGGGTAGCAAATAGAACTGAGAATCGTCGATAATACAAAATTTTTACCGAACACAAACCATCCCAGCAACAGCATGGAGAGATTGATGGCCCATACGGTTACGACGACAGGCAGACCGCAAATATGCTGTACAAACAAAGCGATACCGGTGGTGCCGCCGGACAGCAATCCGCAGGGAATGATAAATGCCGCAATGCCAAAGGCAAAAATAGCGTTGCCCAATAAAATCAGCAAAATTTTAATCCATTTATGCTCCATATGCAATTCTCCCTTTTCCCATACACTTTACTCATTATTATAAGGGCGGCAGTGCGGAAAAACAAGAGGATTTCACAAATTACCTTGCGAAAGTGAATCTTGCCATTTTCGGGGAGGAAACGCAGATTGACTTTTGGACTGTTTGGTGTTAAAGTGATAATGATAAGAAGAATATTCCGGTTGGAATGTAAAAGAAAGGGGAAAAAACATGAAATACGATTTCGAAACGCTGATTCCTCGCAAAAATATGGGATCCCGCAAGTGGGATACAATGGTGCAGCATAATCCAAATGCGGCGGAAGATGTCATTCCCATGTCTACAGCTGACATGGAATTTAAAAACCCGCCGGAGTTGGCGGAAGGCCTGAAAGAGTATATGGACCGTTCGATTTTGGGATATACGATGCCCAACGACGCGTTCTATGAATCGGTTGTCCGCTGGATGAAAGACCGGCATCAATGGGATATCAAGCCAGAATGGCTGGTGCAGGCCCCCGGCGTGGTGAACGCCCTGTTCGGCATTGTAAAAACCTTTACGGAACCCGGCGATGGGATTATCATCATGCAGCCGGTTTTTCATCCGTTTGCCATGGCGATTACGCAGAATAACCGTGTACTGGTCAACAATGCGCTGATTCATGATGGCAACACCTATCAGATCGATTTTGAGGACCTGGAGAAAAAAGCGAAAGACCCCAAAAATAAAATGCTGATTTTCTGCAGTCCCCACAACCCCATCGGGCGGGTCTGGACAAGAGAAGAATTAGAGAGAGTCGGCCGCATTTGTATTGACAACAATGTACTGGTCGTATCGGATGAGATCCATTTTGACTTTATTCTGACCGGGTATAAGCATACGGTATTTGCCAGCATCTCGGAGGAGTTTGCGCAGCACTGCATTATCTGTACGGCTCCCAGCAAAACATTTAATATTGCCGGCTTGAAAATTTCCAATATCGTGATTCCCAACGATGAGCTGCGCAAAAAGCTGCTGGAGAAATACCAGCGGGATTTCTCTTCCAACGCGCTGGGGATTCAGGCGTGCCGGATTTGCTATGACCGGTGCGGCGCCTGGAAAGATGAAATGCTGTGCATGATCGAATATAACTACCAGCAGGTGAAACGGTTTGTGGAAGAAAAAATCCCGCAGATCAAAGTGACGGAACTGCAGGGTACCTATCTGCTGTGGCTGGACTGCACGGGGCTGGGCTTATCGGACGAACAGTTGGAAAAACTGACCCTGGATGCGGATCTGTATTTGAATCAGGGACGGATGTTTGGCGAGGGCGGCAGCGGATTTGAACGGGTGAATCTGGCCTGCCCGACGCGTTATCTCATAGCGGCGATGGAGCGTCTGAAAAAAGCGGTCGACGCTTTGAAATAATCAAGTCCAAATTGACGAAAGGGAGAAGTATTATGGCAAAAATCAATGTCGGCGAGAAAATGGAGAATTTTGTATTTGATACTCCATATAAAAGGGGAATGGACCTTGAAACAATCGTAGGCGGAAAGAGAACCGGGTTGCTGTTTTCGCGTTACTATGGTTGTTCTCTGTGCCGTTATGACATGATCCAGCTCAAAGAGCAGTACGATAAGATCACCGCTACCGGCGGCCAGGTGGTTTTTGTACTGCAGTCAGATCCGGACCTGTTGGCGCGTAACTTCACCGAAACCGAATATCCTTTCTGGGTAATCGCCGATCCGGAACAGAAGATCTATCAGGCGCTGTCTATCGATCCGGCCACCTCGATTAAAGACGCCATTGATGAAAAGGCGCTGAAAAAAATCCAGGCGGCTAAGAAACTGGGCTTGCAGCATGGCGAATACGAGGGAAATGAGGATCAGCTGCCCGCCGCGTTTGTCGTAGAGCCGGACCTGACTGTGGCATATGCCCACTATGCAAAAACGGCCGGAGACATTCCGGATGTTGATGAATTTGCAGCATTGCTTGCGAAAAAAGGTTGCTGCTGCAAATAAGAATTGACTTTACCAATACCTTAACAAAGCTTCCGGCTTTATCGTCGGAAGCTTTGTTTTTATGTGGATGAAAAGGATTTCGATTGGTAAAACTGCCATCCCTTTCGCATAGAATGGATATCGGAGGGATGGCGGATGAAACGATTTATGGTGATTGGACGAAAAAAATCCATTTGGTTTTTGCTGGGTGCGGCGCTGTATGTCCTGGTGATCCTGCTGGGACTGGGGAATATGGCGGCGTCCCTGGCATCGGCAGGCAACCGGGAATTGCCGATCTATTCTGTGCAGCGCGAAGAGCCGCTGGTCGCTTTGACTTTCAATTGCGCGTGGGAGAAAAATGACATTCCGCAGCTTTTGGATTTGTTGGAAAAAGAAAACATCAAAGCTACCTTCTTTTTGGTAGGCCAGTGGGTTGAACGGTACCCCGATTCCGTGCGGCAGATCGCGGCGGCGGGCCATGAAATCGGCAATCATTCCTATTCCCATGTGGATTTTGTCGGGGCACAGGAGGATATCATTCTGCAGCAGATGGATAAAACCGACGTGCTGATACGGGATTTGACCGGTACGGCTCCGGTTTTGGCGCGCGTCCCGTCGGGCTCTTATGACAGCAGGGTGATTCGGCTGCTGCGCCGGCAAGGGTATGAAGTGATTCAGTGGGATGTGGATTCAGTGGATTGGCAGAAGCCGCCGGCCAATGAAATGACCCGGAAAGTGGTGGAAAATGTGCAGAACGGCAGCATCGTGCTGTTCCATTCCGGCGCGGATACGACGATGGAGGCGCTGCCGGACGTGATTGCCGGTTTGCGGGAGAAGGGGTATCGGTTCACTACAGTCGGGAATCTGCTTTTAAAAGGGGAAACGGTGACGGACCACACCGGACGGCAGATGCCGGCAAAATAATTTGCATCTGCATCCGGCAGGCGCAGATAAAAAGAAGGACGGCCATTAGCCGCCTGGCCGTAAAACAGTATGAGGACGCAGGTCTCCGGTTGAGACCTCAAAGTGCGAAACGCTTTGAAGGGCCGACCGAGCCGACAGGCAAGACCGGACCTTTGTACAGAACGAAGTGACGCAAAACAGCCCGGACATTCAGATGTCCGGGCTGTCTGCCTCGCAGAGCGCACATACAGGGCTTGTCCCTGTATAGAAGTGCGCCCTTGTATTTGTTTGAGAAACTGAAATTGTTGCTGTTAAGGCATCTATCATTATGTCATTATCCCCAATTCTCCCATGAACAACTGTTTTCTTTGAAATTGAAAACATCTGCTAGCGTCAAATTTCTGACATCTCCTCGATACTCAATACTCAGCACCACACTATACTCAGCATATTCCGACAATTCACTTACATCGAATGTTGCCATACATATCCCATTTTCGTACTCTGACACAACTGTCGCACTGGGGAAGCTATTGTCATGACTGGATAGTGTTACAGAATAGGTGATATCATCATTTCCAATGCTTGGAACAAAGAAACATATAAGGTCTTTGCTGTTACAATTAAAGTAAACGTTTGATACTTCTATTTTCTCAGGTAGCATGATCTTTGAAGTGTTCTCGGAAATACTGTTCCTAAAATAACTTTTTCCAATTAGAATACCGATAACAACAAGGGAAATCAGAAATAATACCTTCCAAGTATTTGCTGCACGTCGATTTCTAATCGCAATCTGTTCATTTATTTGCGCCAGTGATTCTGCAATGGAAGCTGTGTCAATCTTGTCTTCATGTCCCGAATCTCCCAATAAGGTGGAAACAGAAACGTCCAATGCATCTGCGATCCTGCATAGAGTATCCGCATCCGGAACCGCTGTTCCTTTTTCCCATTTTGATATAGTCTGTCTCACAACATTCAGCTTCACGGATAAAGCTTCCTGCGTAAGTCCTCGTTCTTTTCTAACTTTCGCAAGGTTTTCATTTAGCATTGAATTTGTCCCCTTTTTGTTTTTATGGCTCCATGCTAAGAAATTTTCTCTATAATATCAAGCAACCAACAGGCGCAACACGCACTTGTGAGTCGCAATGCCGTAATGGGCATAAAATAACAATTTGTAGATCTGTTGGCTCTATATTATCATTTGGCCGGAATAGCTACAAGGACAGCCACAGCAGAACAAACTGCTGTGGCTGTTATGTCTTATGACTCCCCTGTCTTCGGCAGGCGGTTTTTATCAGCTGTTTTCCAGTATGTCTTTTAACTGCAG
>JBJEQT010000181.1:0-5793 GCA_051881895.1 Oscillospiraceae bacterium | reverse complement strand
CATTTAAAAAAGCTCGCTGAGCGAATAGAAAAAAAGATGCTAGATGATGAGCAATACGATTACGGAAACATTTGCCTGCTAAAATTTCTGAGGTTTACGGCAAAAGAACTTGCCGATGCGGGCGATACCTCGAAATATGATCTGAATAATACAGAGCAGTACGCTAAATATCGAGCGCAGCTTGACACGCGTGATTACCAACTAAATGCAGCGACTATTAGATTGACCAACGCAATTCGCGAAATATGGAATCCTGCAAAGGACAGTCGTGACGCAAGTAACTTAAGAATCAAGGTTGCTGATTCGCAGTATCTAAAAGTTGTAGTTGAAGATGAATTAGGTGTAGAGGTTGAGCTTGATCAGCGTTCCGAAGGATTCCAGTGGATGGTTTCATTTTACGTTGTGTTCTTTGCCGAAGCGTCTGATAAGCACAAAAATGCTATCCTTCTTTTGGATGAGCCTGGACAGAGTCTTCATGCACTGAAGCAAGCAGAGTTCCGTGAGACGCTTTCTCAGCTCAGCATAAAGAACCAAACTATCTATACGACTCATTCGCCGTTCCTTGTTGGAACAGATGAGTTGGACAAGGTTCGTGTGGTGGAAATGGTGGATCGTGCTACCGGAACAAAAGTGCATTTGTCTTTGACTGCAACAGATGACGGAGCAATTTTGCCTTTGCAAGAAGCACTGGGATATGACCTCGCTCAAAGCATGTTTTTCCATAAAAAGAATCTTGTGCTTGAGGGCTTGACCGATATGTGGTATCTCGAGGGCTTGTCCAACTTGCTTATGGCCGCCGGAAAAACAGGCATTAACGAACAGATCGCACTGATTCCTGCTAATTGTGCAAGCAAGGTGGTATACTTTGCAACCATACTAAGAGCCCAAAACTTGAAAATAGCAGCTCTTTTAGATTCCGATGCCGAAGGGGAATTGGCTGCTAAGCAAGACACCTTGATAAATGCATTGGGAAACAAACGAATTTTGAGAACAAAGGATGTATATGAAGGTCAGGTATCTACTCCGGAAATTGAAGATATCCTTCGTGAAACACTACTAACAATTTCCAAAGAACAGTGCGGATGGGATGCTTTCGAAGTAGCTCTTGCACAGGAAAAGCGTCCTATAGTCAATGTTCTGGAGAGTGTTGCCAAGAAGGATTTTTCCAAGTATAAGCTGGCCAAAGCGTTTATCCGCTGGTCGCGTGAGCATGATTTAAGTGATTTACAGGCAACCGAGATTGCTCAGGCAGAAAAGCTTATCGAAAAGGTTAATAAGGCACTCCAGTAAACACACAGCCCACCGATCATTGACCGGTGGGCTGTGCCACGTTTATTCTCAATCCATCAACCGATGCTCCGGTGTGCCTCGTAGATACCCCTCTAGGTCGCCGCCAAGCACCAACCGCGCATATTCCAACGGATTGTTGTAGATCAGCCAGTCAAGCTCCGACCGCTGATACATATTGTCGGCAACCTTGTTCTCTACGGCGATAGTATCGATGGCGATCATGCTTCCGTCGGTAAATTTCAACTCCACACAGGCAGTATCCATGTTAAACCTGCAAGAAATCAGCATTTTCATCCCAATATCCCTCCTAAACAGTGATCCCCGCTATGTACCGAACCTCTATCTCATGTCCCATGGCAGTCCTGTCTTTACGGGTAAAGTTCGCGCGTCGTACGGTAATCATCTTCTTGACCATTTGTCCGCCAACAGAGCCGGCTTCACGGGAAGTCAGATCGCCGTTGTAGCCTTGCTTCAGGTTGACGCCAACTTCATTGGCTGCTTCCATTTTGAATTTTTCCATAGCGGCTTTCGCCTCAGGAACAACGTGTTTGTTGTTGCTGGTCATAGTGTGAACACTCCTTTGTTTTTTCAGTTCCAAAATTTTTGTTGCGTTTGTGATATTAGTATCATCAGCGCCGCGGGAAAGATACCTGCCAATTTTTTAAAAAAGAATTTGTCTTAAAATGTCAATTTGGCCGCTCAGAAGGAAAATGGAAGCGGCGCAGAGAATGGAAAAAGCATCGCAGCGGCGGGAAAGAGAAAGAGGAATTTCAACCGGGTCCAGCGTATTGCCAAAAAAATCGCTGATTGCGCGCTGCAGGCACAGAACAGCGCTGTCCGGTGTGATGCTGGACAGCGTAATCGTGTCTTTGCTGGACATTCCCAGCGTGACGGCTCGGATTCCACAGCGGTGGATAAATGCGGCGGCCGGCAGATTCCCTGAGGAAAGCAGGCCCACCGCATCGGCCGGAAGGATGATGGGGTCGGAAACCGCAAACGGCTCTTCACACAGGACGATCGTGTTGGGCGCCTCGATGCGGGACAGGTTTTCCATTTTTATAAAAGTGAAGTCCGGCGTCCCATTCGGCAGAAAACATCGCCGTTCTCCTATCAAGGCGACGGTGCAATTTTTGAAAAGAATGTCCTGCACAGAAGCGACGCTTTTTTGTTTTTCCAAACCGCCGAGAACAAAAATAGAAACCACATCGAAGCTCCTTTCAGATCAGAATGGTCAATCTGCCCATTATCATTAGGATATCCCTTTTTCAAGATTTAACCAAAGCTTTTTCGGATTTGTTCCCTTGACACTTGTGGGGAGGTTTCTTATAATAGGAAACAGAAAGAAGATTTTACAGAAAAAAGGGGAAAGACCATGTTTTTGAAAAGATTGGCCGTGCTCTTCGCGGCTGTTTTTGGATTTGCAGCAAGCCTTGTTACGGTTTACGCGGGAGACAACAGTATCGCTGGCCCTGTCATGTGGCTGCTGATTGGATCGGGTGCTTTGATTATCATCGCGGTTGTTATGGGTGTGTTAGGCAAGAAAAAGAAATAAAAAACGAAAAAAGGAGCGATTGAGTCGCTCCTTTTTTGATGGATTTTTTTATGGAATGTGTGGCTTGAAAGGGCTTAGCGCTCGATGGAAAAGGCTGTCAGAATGTCGTTTTCATCCGGCGCGAAGTGGATGGTAACCCGATCGCCCACATTCAGGATCACTGCCGTTTCACTGGCCGACGCCGAAATGGCGTAGTAGGTTTTGCCGCTTTCCAGCTGGATATAAAAGACTGTGTTCCCGTCGATTACCGCACTGCGGATATCGCTGATGCGGCCGGTCACTTCATCCTGCGGCAGAGACTCCGCTTCTCCGACGATGTTGTTCTGAGTCAGCAGCTTGGAATAGTTGGCTGAACATTCTGAAACGGAAGCGCCGGTAGCTACGATTTGATACTGCTGCACGTTGACCATGGCATACATCTTGACCAGGCCGGCGTTATCTTTCAGCGCGATGAAATAGGTGGGTTCCGAATGGATATTTAAAAGCAGCGGGAAGGTGGCTTTGTAATTCAAATGCTGAACCACGCCCTCCGCGGAGCTCATAGCCGAATATTCGGTAGCGCCGGCACAGGGATAGTACCGGGTTTCTTTTGTCCGCTGGTTGGTGAGGATAAAGCCCACGTTGGATTGGTCGCCGCCTACGGAGGTGATGCCGGTATACATATAAACGTCGTCGTTCATGGCGATGTAGTTGTATCCGCTGGTCGTGACCGTAACGCCTTTCTGCCCGAAAATCGAGTTCAGGAATCCGTTTTGATACTGGCCGTGATAGTCATACTGCTGCATGATCAGTTCGGCGGAATACAGCCGGTCGACCCAGGTGGGAACCTCCTCATAATATTGGCTTTCGCCGGTGATCGCGTTGACCAGCACCGCGCCGTTGATATCCGTTCCCCCAAACAGGCCGATGGTTTTTTCCAGCTTCGGGCAGATCCAATAAGGCTCGCCCTGGTCGTTTATTTCGAACATGGGGGTATCGAACATAAAAGTGGGGTAATTAAAACGAAGGTGACGCATTAAATACCGCCCGAAATGTTCCGAGGGAGAATATTTGATGCCATTGCCCGCAGGCAGACGTACAACGTCTACGTTCTGGGTTACCATGTCAATCACCAGATAAGCGGGAATACCCTGCTTGCGGTTGGTGAACCATTTGATCAGGTCGCCGTATTCCAGCATGGTCACCCGCACCGGGCGGCCATTGTAGTTGATCTGGTTATATTGGCCGGATACTTCAAATTGGCTGACCATGTCGGACAGCTCGCCCAATTTCCGGTCGCCCAGCTTAGAAGCAGAGTCTTTGTCCAGCATTGGGATCTGGTCGAAAGAGATTTCTTCCACATCGGTGGTGAAATCGCCGTTTTCCACTGTCAGCAGCTTGGTATAGGAGCCCGCACGCAGGATCACGCTGGAGAAAAGCGAGCCGCCTAGATACAGGACGATCAGCGCCAGACACAGGAAAAAGGGAATCAGGCAGTGGCGTTTCATCATCGTAAAAAACGGCCGGATGCCGGTAAACTGCAGCGGCTGCCGGTCTTCGATATTCATCCCGATGCGGGAGGTCAAAACGGCGGTGGCGCAGTAAACCGCGCACAGGATAAACACGAAGGTGTAAAAGGCCGGAGAATGAAGGTTTAAAGCGGGAAGCTCGAAATAAAAATAGACCAGCCCGACGATAATCGTTACGGCAAGGCAGATCAGCGTTTGTTTGATGCGTCCCATTTGTTTGTGTTCGTTCATTTTGAAAGCTCCTTTCAGGATGCTGTTTTAAAACGGGCGGATCAGGCGCCGCTTTTTATTGCAGATGTTTTGCGAAGAAAAAACCGGCGGCAGCCAGCTGCGCCAAAAGGATCAGCGGCATGCCGAAGCGAAAGGCGGGATGGCGGGTCTTATGCCGGAACAGGTACATACCGGCAAGACATCCGGGCGTACCGCCCAACAGCGCTGCACCGAACAGAATTTTTTCCGGGATGCGCCATCGGCGCCTTTTGGCCCGCGCCTTGTCGGCGCCCATCAGCAAAAATCCCGCGGCGCTGGCAGCGATCAGGTAGGCCGCCAGCCATTGCCAATGGTTTTGAATCCACAAGACGGACATCCCCCCAGAAAATGAGTCTGCATTTTTATTATTATAGCATACTTTTAGACGAAAATAATGATTATCCTGTTAACATCTGCAAAAAAGAAGAAAGATTTTGAAAAAACGATCATTTCCCGCAAGCGGTTTTGCCGGAAAATTGGCCGGATTTGTCGTTTGCTCTTGCAGGGAAAAATATTCTTATGTATAATAGGAATAGAAATTTTTGAGTTGGCGTTATGCGCCTTCTGAGAGGAGAAATAAAATATGAGCAATAAGGTACTGGTAGAAACTTCTGCCCGCCATGTCCATGTGACCCAGCAGGATCTGGAGACCCTGTTCGGCAAAGGCGCGGCTCTGACTCCCAAAAAAGACCTGTCCCAGCCCGGACAGTTTGCCTGCACCGAGCGGGTGGACGTTGTCGGCCCCAAAAAGACCATTCCCGGCGTAACGATTTTAGGACCGGTTCGTCCCGCAACCCAGATCGAGGTCTCTTTGACCGACGCCAGAACGCTGGGCGTTTCCGCCCCGGTGAGAGAGTCCGGTGATATCGCGGGCAGCGCACCCTGCAAACTGGTCGGCCCCTGCGGGGAAGTGGAACTGAGCGAGGGTGTGATCGCCGCGAAACGCCATATCCATGCGACTCCTGAAGACGCGCAGAAGCTGGGTGTTGCGGACAAGGAAATCGTAAAAGTGAAAATCGATACCAACGGCCGTTCTCTGATTTTTGATGACGTAGTCGTTCGGGTCAGCCCCAAATTCGCGCTGGCGATGCATATCGATACAGATGAGTCCAACGCCGCCGGTTGTGCTGGTGAAGTTTACGGCGAAATCGTAAAATAATCCTTTTTAAACAGAAAGCCCCTTCCCACACGGGA
>JBJEQT010000180.1:0-5972 GCA_051881895.1 Oscillospiraceae bacterium | reverse complement strand
AAGGGGTAAAGCGGGCATGACCAGATACCTGAAATTAAAAAAATCCAACTGTAAGAATTGCTATAAATGTATCCGGCACTGCCCGGTCAAATCCATTAAATTTTCCAACCACCAGGCCAATATTGTGGAGGATGAGTGCATCCTGTGCGGGCAGTGTTTTGTCAATTGCCCGCAGAATGCGAAAGAGATCCGCAATGATATCGAAGCTGCCCGGGCGCTGATTGCGTCCGGCGCGCCGGTGTATGTGAGCCTGGCGCCTTCCTTTGTGGCCAATTACCCAGGGGTGGGCATCGGCGCGATGGAAGCGGCATTGCAGAAACTGGGCTTTGCCGCGGCGGAAGAAACCGCCATCGGCGCCACGCTGGTCAAACGGGAGTATGAGCGGCTGGTGCGGGAGGGTAAGCAGGAAGTGATCATTTCCTCCTGCTGCCACTCGGTAAACCTGTTGATTCAGAAATACTATCCCGAGGCTCTGCCTTACCTTGCAAAGGTAGAGTCTCCGATGCTGGCCCATTGCCGTTTGATCAAAGAACAGCACCCCGGGGCAAAAACCGTGTTCATCGGCCCGTGCATTTCCAAAAAAGCGGAGGCGGAAGCCTACGAAGGCATTGTGGACTGTGTTCTGACCTTTGAGGAATTAAGCGAGTGGATGGCGGGCGAGCAAATCGTGCCGGCGAAGGAGCAGGAGAAAAACGACGAAAGCCGAGCCCGTCTGTTCCCGACTTCCGGCGGAATTCTGCGCACCATGGATTGGAATGAGGATGGCGGTTATAGCCGCCTGACCATTGACGGGACGGAAAACTGCATCCATGCCCTCAAGGAGATTATGGATGGCACCTTGTCCAACTGCTTTATTGAGATGAGCGCCTGTGCGGGCAGCTGCGTCGGCGGTCCGGTGATGGAAAGACTTCATCGCTCTCCGGTCAGCGACTTTTTGGCTGTGGACCGGTACGCCGGCAAAGAGGATTTTGCGGTGGAAACGACAAAAGGGTCGCTGAAAAAAGAGATTCCTTATCTGGGGCTGAACCGGCAGATGCCTGGCAGCCGGGCAATAGAGGAAATTCTGCGCCGGATGGGCAAGACCTCCCCGGCGGATGAGCTCAACTGCGGCAGCTGCGGTTATGATACCTGCCGGGAAAAAGCGGTGGCGGTCTATTGGGGCAAGGCGGATTTGACCATGTGTCTGCCGTTTTTAAAAGAAAAGGCCGAAACCTTCTCCGATACCATCATCCGCAATTCCCCCAACGGCATCATTGTACTCAACGAATCGATGGAGGTGCAGCAGATCAACGGCGCTGCCTGTGATATTCTGCGCCTGTCCCGCCCGTCGGATATCATGGGGGACCAGGTGGTTCGGGTGCTGGATCCCCAGATTTTCTTCGAAGTGATTCAGACCGGCCGTGATGTGCGCGATAAGCGGATGTTCTTGGCGGAGTACCAGAAATATGTGGAAATGACAGTCGTTTATGATAAGAGCTACCGGGTCCTGCTGGTGCTGATGCGGGATATCACCGAAGAAGAGCATCAGCGGGCGCAGAAAGAAAATGTGCGCAAGCAAACGGTGGAGATTACCGACCAGGTAGTTGCCAAGCAGATGCGGATCGTGCAGGAAATCGCGTCGCTTTTGGGCGAGACGACCGCTGAAACCAAAATTGCGCTGACCAATCTGAAGGAGTACTTAAACGATGAATAATCTTTGTGTAGACCTGGGTTGGCGCAGCATCAACAAACATGGTGAGCAGCTGTGCGGCGACCGGGTACAGATCATAGAGCCGTCTGCCGATTCGGTGGTTATGGTCCTGGCCGACGGTCTGGGCAGCGGGGTAAAAGCCAACATCCTTTCCACCCTGACGTCTAAAATCATCTCCACCATGATGGCCAGCAATATGACGCTGGAAAACTGCGTGCAGACCATCGCGGATACGCTGCCGGTGTGCGAGGTGAGAAAGGTGGCCTATTCCACCTTCACCATCATCCGGATTGAGCATAATGAATACGCGGAGCTGATCCAGTACGACAACCCGTTGGTCATCCTGCTTCGGGACGGCAAAAACTATGATTATGACAAAACCGCCATGGAAATCGGCGGTAAGACCATTTATAAATCCAAAATCAAACTGCAGGAAAACGACACGTTTATCACCACCAGCGACGGCGCGATCCACGCCGGGGTGGGGATGTCCTTAAACTTTGGCTGGCAGCGGGAAAACATTATCGAGTTCATGGAAATGATCTACGATAAGGATTTTACCGCTAAAACCCTGGCCACCATCCTGCTGGATGAATGTAATAAGCTTTATGGCTATCAGCCCGGAGATGATACCACCGTCAGCGTAATGAAAGTGCGGCAGCGCCGGCAGGTGAATCTGATGATCGGGCCGCCCACCGACCCGGCGGACGACGAAAAAATGATGGGCCTGTTCTTCTCCAAAGAGGGCAAGCATATCGTCTGCGGCGGTACGACCTCCATGGTAGCGGCGCGATTTTTGCACCAAACGGTGCAGCCGAATCTGGGCTATCTGGATCCGGAGATCCCGCCCACCGCGACCATCAAGGGAGTGGACCTGGTAACCGAAGGGGTCATCACCATCAGCCGTGTGCTGACCTATGCGAAAAGCTATCTGGAAGCAAATGAAGATTATTCCAAATGGAGCTACAAACAGGATGGCGCCTCCCAGATTTCCCGGCTGCTGTTTGAAGAGGCCACAGACATCAATTTCTATGTGGGCCGTGCGGTGAATCCCGCCCACCAGAATCCGGACCTGCCGATCAATTTCAATATCAAAATGCGATTGGTGGACGAATTGTCCGACGCGCTCAAGCAGATGGGTAAGCGAATCAAGGTCAGCTATTTTTAAGGGGGATGGGTATGAGAAAATTTGATACCAAAGTGCAGTATTTAAAATACAAGGTCCTGCGGGAGGTGGCGCGCCACGCTTTTGAGGACCGGCTGATGGATGCTTATATCGATATCCCCTATACCATCGTGCCGGGCGACGAGCCCACCATGCGCTGCTGTGTCTACAAAGAGCGGGCCATTGTCAACGAGCGTATCCATATGGCCATGGGCGGATACAAGGAAAATCCCAATGTAATTGAGGTAATCAGCATCGCCTGCGACGAGTGCCCCATGGGCGGCTATGAGGTGACGGAGTCCTGCCGCGGCTGCCTGGCGCACCGCTGTGAGGATGTTTGCCCCCGCCACGCGATCAGCTTTGATGAGCACCAGAAAGCGCATATCGATAAAGAAAAGTGCGTGAATTGCGGGCGCTGCGCCAAGGTATGCCCGTACAGCGCTATCATCAACAAACGCCGCCCTTGCGAGATCGCCTGCAAGGTGGACGCGATTTCCACCAGCGCAGAATCGAAAGCGGCGCAGATCGACAACAGCAAGTGCATTTCCTGTGGTTCCTGCGTTTATATGTGTCCGTGGGGCGCCATTGTTGACAAATCGTTCATTGTCGACGTTGTGAAGATGCTCAAAGAAAGCGACAACAACCAGAAATATAAAGTCTACGCAGTGGTGGCGCCATCCATTTCCGGACAGTTTTCCTACGCAAAGCTGGGCCAGGTAATTACCGCGATCAAAAAGCTGGGCTTCCACAGTGTGGTGGAGGTCGCGCTGGGCGCCGATATGGTTGCCTATTCCGAAGCGGCGGAACTGGCGGAAAAAGGATTTTTGACCAGCTCCTGCTGCCCGGCTTTCGTAGATTATATCCACAAAAAATTCCCTCAGATGAAAGAGCATGTCTCTCATAATCTTTCGCCCATGGGGGCCATCGGGCAGTATATCAAAGAGATCGACCCGACCGCAAAGATTGTGTTCATCGGGCCCTGCACCGCCAAAAAGATGGAATTCCAAAAAGAAACCGTGTCGCCGTATATTGACGCTGTGCTGACCTTTGAGGAACTGCAGGCGCTGTTCGACAGCCGGGATATGGAAATTTCCGAGCTGGAAGAGGATGTGTTGGATAACGCCTCTTATTACGGACGCATTTTCGCCCGGTCCGGCGGCCTGTCCGACGCGGTGGCGCAGGCACTCAAGGAACAGGGCCTGGACTTTGAGGCCAAACCGGTGGCCTGCGACGGTATCGAAGCTTGCCGGATGGCTTTGTTAAAAGCCTCCAAGAATGTTTTGCCCGGCAATTTTATTGAAGGAATGGCCTGTATCGGCGGATGCATCGGCGGCGCCGGCTGCCTGACGCACGAAGAGAAGAATAAGGCAGAGGTAGACAAATACGGCCGGGAAGCGTTTGAAAAAACGATCAGCGAAGCAATCGGCGTTTTGAAATAAAGCAGTGTTCTGCCGAATTTGTTCGCCTAAAAGAGAAAACGGCTTTGCAGCATTGCTGCAAAGCCGTTTTTCATCTCTTAACGAATGTTCGGATATCGGGTCAGGCTGTGTTGGGTGCAATACAAAAACAGCGTTCCGCCAGGAAGCAGGGGAAACCGGAAAGACGGATTCTGCTCCGGATATAAGCGGGTAAAAAAGATCCGTTCGTTTTTTACATAGGCGGCGAAAGAGAGAAAATGCCCCTTTTCCATCGGATGATCCGCCGTGATAAAATATTCGCCGTCGATTTGCTCGATCATAACGGCGGGGCCATCCTCCCGCGGCAGGGGGGAAAGGGGCTCCAGCTTGCGCCCGCAGCAGAAAACAGATGCGCCGCCGGTGCTGAATAAAATGTTCCCGCAGGCAGGGCAGACATAAAACCGTGCCCGCGCCAGGTTGCCGCTGTCCGGCTGGTTGAGAGAAATTTCCCCCTCCATCAGCTGCGCCATATCCACCCCCAGGATGACCGACAGATCCGGCCATAAAGAGAGATCGGGACAGCCCAGGCCACACTCCCATTTCGATACGGTTTTATTGGTGATATTCAAAGCGTCTGCGATTTGCTGTTGGGTCAGTCCTTTTTCCCTGCGCAGCCGGGCAATCAATTTCCCGATTTTGATACAATCCAAAAAAATCCCTCCGTTCTCGCCGCGCGAAAACCAACTTTGGCCCTCGGCTTTTCTGCCTCCATTTTAACAGAACGCCCAAAGCGAAGCAATCCACGCTTCGTAGACCGGACGGAACCGAAGGATTATCCGCGAAAATCTTGCCGGCGGCGAAAGTGCAGGAAAAAGAGGGTGTGCAGGCTGGCCACAGCGATCCATCCAATGCCGGTGGCAATTGCGACTGCACCCAGCCGCAGCCGGCCGATCAGCAGATAGGAGAGAATGACGCGGATGGAAATATGAAGCGTAGTGCCCAGCACCGGCAGATTGACCCGCCCGGTTCCGCGGAAATATCCTACAAAAGACGCGCCCAGAAAGCAAAACAGGTAAAAGCAGGAGATTATGCGCAAATAGAAAGTGCCCTGGACAAGTTCTTCCTGCCCGTTTGTGCCAATGAAAAACCGGACCAGCTGCGGCGCACAAAAAAACATCACCGCGCAGACGCACAGGCACAAAATCACCATCATTCGCATGCCGGTGAACAACCCTTTTTCCGCCCGTTTCTTTTGCCCGGCTCCCGTATTCTGCGCGACAAAAACGGACAGTGCCTCCGCACCGCTGTCTCCAAAGGAATTGGCAAATCCCTCAATGCGGGTGGCGGCGGTGAAAGCGGAAATACAGGCGGTCCCCATGGAGTTTACCGCTCCCTGAACCAGCAGTTTACCAATATACAGGCTGGACTGGTGCAAAGCCGATACCAGTCCGAACCGGGCTGTCTGTGCCAGCAAAGCGCGGTCGACAGTCATATCCCGGCGGCGAAACATGGCAAAGGGAAGTTTGCTTCGGATATAAACGGCGCTGCATATCACCGAGACCAGCTGTGCGATAACCGTTGCCGCCGCCGCGCCGGCAACGCCCAGAGAAAAAACTGCCACAAACAGGATGTCCAGGCCGGTATTGATGATGACCGATACGGCCAGAAACAACAAAGAGATCCGGGTATTCCCCACCGAACGCAGCATGGCCGCGCAGAG
>JBJEQT010000179.1:0-6012 GCA_051881895.1 Oscillospiraceae bacterium | reverse complement strand
TGCTTTTCCGCGGTCCAACTCATCGATTAGCTTATCCAGATATCGGATTTCCTGCATCAGCGGTTCCTGGATTTCTTCGACCCGGATGCCGCAGATAACACCTTTGATTTCTCTTCGTTTTTCGTTCATCTGCGGGGCGTTTTGAAAAAATTCCTCATAGCTGACCGACTGTTCCAGCTGGTGCTCCAGCTCCTGCTGGCTGTATCCGGTCAGCCAGCGGATGATTTCATCCACTTCCTCTTTTGTGCGCCCTTTTCGGACCGCTTTGTTGACAAGAAGAGGGTATACTTTCGCAACGCTCATTTGATATACTTTTTCTTTTTGCATTTTTATCGTTCCCGTCCGTTTTTATTTTTCTTCCGGATGATTTTGCCGGTAGGCGAGATAGCTTTCCAGAATAATCGAAGCCGCGACCTCATCGACCACATCTTTCCTTTTTTTCCCTCTGACATTGGTTTCGTTCAGATACTGGTGTGCGGTAACGGTAGTGCTTCGTTCATCCCAGAGGATGACCGGCACAGAAACCTTTTCCTGCAATTTTTGAGCGAATAAAGCGCATTTTTGCGCCCTCTCGCCGGCGCTTCCATCCATATTGACCGGATGGCCTACCACGATTTTCCCAACTTGATATTCCTCTGCCGCATAAGCAACCTGTTCCACGGTCCGGTCAAAGTCGTATTCGTGAATAACGCCGAGTGGGGACGCCAGAAATTCTGTGCGGTCACAGGCGGCAAGCCCGGTGCGGGCGTCGCCGTAATCCACTGCCATGATTTTCATACCGATACCTCCTGTTTTCCGATTGGCTCCAAATGAGACAGATCGTCATAATAATCTACCTGGATTGTACTTCCATCATAAACCACCCGGCTTACCGCCGTGTTTTGGGAAAGGGGAATTTCTCCTATCCGTTCGAGAGGAAGCCCCAGCGCGTGACACAAATAACAGCGCAGCGCACATCCGTGCGAAACGACCGCGATGGTTTTTCCATCGTTTTGTGTGGCGATCCGGTCAATCGCATGACTGATACGGCTATGGACCTGGACAATGCTCTCGCCGCCCGGTGCGCAAAAATGCGATTCATCTTCACACCAAAGGCGCCAATGTTCCGGATACAGTACAGGCAGGTCGGCAAACAATTTTCTTTCCCATTCTCCGGCGTAAATTTCACACAGTCCTTCCTCGGTCTCAATTGGCAGCCGGTGGTAATGGTTTACGGCTTCTGCCGTTTGCATTGCCCGTAGTAAGGGACTGGAATAGATCGCATCCAACGGAATATGCCGAAAGCGCTTTGCCAGTTGCGGCAGCTGCGCCTGTCCTTCTGCCGACAGCCCCAAATTTGTGCGGCCCTGGAAAATTCGTTCGGTATTCCCAACGGATTTCGCATGCCGGACCAAATAAACGATGGTCATTTCTGGCTTTCCTCCATTTCGGTTTTGGCGCAGGTTTTTTAATACCGCACCAAAAAAGAAGCCGTTCCCGGAAAAGGGGAGCGGCTTGCAAAATTATTTGGTACCGAAAATCCTGTCTCCGGCATCGCCCAAACCGGGAACGATGTATTTGTGTTCATTGAGTTTTTCGTCTACCGCGCCAATATAAATCTGCACGTCAGGATGTGCTTCCTGCAAAGCTGCAAGACCCTCGGGAGCCGCGATAATGCACATAAAGCGAACGCTTTTCGCACCCTTGGACTTGATTTGCGCGATGGCGTCGATAGCGGAACCGCCGGTAGCAAGCATCGGGTCCAGAACGATGACGTCCCGTTCGCCGATATCGGAAGGCAGCTTGCAGTAATATTCCACCGGCATGTGGGTTTCCGGGTCGCGGTACATGCCGATATGACCGATTTTCG
This sequence comes from Oscillospiraceae bacterium, assembly GCA_051881895.1. Classification (GTDB taxonomy): domain Bacteria; phylum Bacillota; class Clostridia; order Oscillospirales; family Ruminococcaceae; genus UBA3818. Next base: position 4,163 of record JBJEQT010000179.1, on the reverse strand, counting down.
CGGCGGGAACCATCCGCATTACGCCGTCTACCATGCCAAGGCCGGCCCGAAGGATCGGTACAAACGCCAGCTTTCTGCCAGAGATCACTTTGGTTTTGGCAACCGCCACAGGCGTTTCGATCTCCACTTCTTTCAAAGGAAGATCACGGGTTGCCTCATAGCACATCAGCATACCGATTTCGCCTACCAGCTCACGGAATTCCTTCGTGCCGGTGTTTTTATCCCGCATAATGGTCAGTTTGTGCTGAATCAGCGGGTGGTCCATAATTACCGGTTTTAACATAATTCATTTCTCCATTTCCGCCCCAACGGCATTTTTTGATAGTACATTCCCCAAAAGCCGGAATTACCCTATTTTTCTTCCAGCTTCATCAACTGTTCTACCCGTCTTGCATGACGGCCGCCTTCAAACGGCGTGTTCAAAAAGACATCCACCAATTCCAGCGCAAGGCCGGGACCAATGGTGCGCCCGCCCATGCAGATGACGTTGGCGTCGTTATGCAGGCGGGTATATTTGGCGCTGAAATAATCTGAGCACAGCGCTGCGCGGATCCCCTTGATTTTGTTGGCTGCCATGGAAATGCCGATGCCGGTACCGCAGCAGAGAATGCCTTTGTCGCATTTGCCGCTGGTGATCGCCGCACAGGTTTTTTCCGCGATCAGGGGGTAATCCACGCTGTCAGTGCTGTAGGTGCCAAAATCCTCATAAGGGATTTTGTGTTCGTCCAAATATTTTTTGATTTCCTCTTTTAATGCGAAACCGCCGTGATCGCTTCCAATGGCAATCATTCTTTCCATTCCTTTCCGCCTAGAACTTTTTATTTCTGTTTTCGCTTTTGCAGCAGTTCCCGCTGCGCCTGGGGAAGCCGCAGATATTGCGGCACCAACTGCGCCGGTTCCACACTCATTCCCCGGTGGGGCAGCGCCGCCATGCAAACAGCGCTGGCGCGCTGAAACCGCAGATGTTCCGGCGCCAGTAAAATTCTGTCGCTTTCCCAGCTATTATAGCATAATTGTGCGCCATCTCCAACTAAAATCAGCGGCAAATCAGAAGAAATATTGTTGATTTGCTCCCAAAGCTGTCCGATGGACAGCGCTGCGTCTTCGCTCAAGCGCTGCACAGATTCCCGCCCAACCAGAAAAGAGGCGGCATAGACCTGTTGGCAGCGGGCGTCCATAGCGGCAACCGCGATACATTCCTGTCCGACTAGAAGGTAGGCCAGCGCCTCTAATGTCGATACCGGGATGCAGCGTTTATTTGTTCCGAAAGCCATCCCTTTCACTGCGGAAATGCCAATGCGCAGCCCGGTAAACGATCCGGGACCGGTGGAAACCGCAAACTCGTCCACCTGGGAAAGGTCTTTTCCACAGGCGTTCAGCAGATTCTGCGTCATAGGCAGAATCGTCTGACTGTGGGTGAGCTTGACGTTTACAAAACTTTCCCCGATCATCCGTCCGTCTTCCCACAAAGCGGCGGAAGCAGCCACCGCGGAGGTATCCATTCCAAGCAAGATCAAAACCGCCCGCCTCCTTCCACCGTGATCCGGCGTTTTTCTTCTTCCAACCGTTCAAACGTTACCCGTATCGTATTGTCCGGCAGCGCCCCCTCGATGTTTTCGCTCCATTCGATGGCTAAGATCGCGCCGGTTTCCAGATAATCGAAAAAGCCGGTAGAGTATAAATCGTCAAAGGAGGTGACGCGGTACATGTCGAAATGATACAGCTTTGGTGTGCCGCAGTATTCGTGTACCAAAGAGAAGGTGGGACTGGAAACTTCGTCCGATGAGCCCAATCCTCTGGCCAGGCCGCGGACAAACGTTGTTTTGCCCATGCCCAGTCCGCCTGAGAAAGCCAGCACATCATTGGGCTTTAGTGAAGAGGCCAGTTCCTGCGCGAACTGTTCGGTTTCCGCCGCGCTGTTTGTGACGATGGATCGCATAAATAAACTTCTTCCTTTTTAGAATAGGCCCTTGATATGGCCCTGGCTGTCAACGTCGATCTGGCAGGCGGCAGGGGCTTTGGGCAGGCCGGGCATCGTCATAATATCACCGGACATAACAACGATAAAACCTGCGCCGGCGGACAGTTTTACATCCCGCACGTTAACCGTAAAGCCGGTGGGACGGCCGAGCTTCGACGGGTCGTCAGACAGGGAATATTGCGTCTTGGCCACGCAGATCGGCAGGTCCGCTTTTCCCAGGGCCTCTATATCGCGGATCGCTTTTTCCGCCTTGGGGGCATAGGCCACATCGCTGCCGCCGTAGATTTCGGTGACAATGGTCTTGATCTTTTCCTTGATCGGCGCTTTTTCATCATATAAAAGCTTGAATTGAGACGGCTGCGCGCAGGCCTTGACAACTTTATGCGCCAAATCAACGGCGCCTTCGCCGCCTTTGGCGAAAACTTCAGACAAAGAGTATTCTACGCCAAGGCGCTGGCAGCACTCTGCGAGCACCTCGATTTCCTTATCCGTATCGGTGAGGAACCGGTTGATGGCAACCACTACCGGTACGCCGTATTTGCGCATGTTTTCCACATGCGCTTCCAGGTTGACCAGACCTTTTTTCAGCGCATCCACATTTTCAGCGGCAACTTCCGCTTTTGGAACGCCGCCGTTGTATTTTAAAGCGCGCAGCGTCGCTACAATCACGATGGCCGACGGCGCCAGTCCGGCGTAGCGGCATTTGATGTCCAGGAATTTTTCTGCGCCCAGATCAGAACCAAAGCCGGCCTCGGTGATACAGTAATCGGCCATTTTCAATGCCAGCTTGGTGGCGCGTACCGAGTTGCAGCCATGGGCGATGTTGGCGAAAGGACCGCCATGCATCAGGGCAGGGGTGTTTTCGAGCGTCTGTACCAGATTCGGTTTCAGCGCGTCTTTCAGCAATGCGGCCATTGCGCCGTGGACTTTCAGATCCTGGGCGTAAACCGGCTTGTTGTCATAAGTGTATGCGACTAAAATGGAGCCCAAGCGCTCCTTCAGATCGTCCAGATCCGCAGCCAGGCACAAAATGGCCATAACCTCGCTGGCCACAGTGATCTGGAAGCCGTCCTCTCTCGGAACGCCGTTGACCTTGCCACCCAGCCCCACGTTGACAAAACGCAATGCCCGGTCGTTCATGTCCAGGCAGCGTTTGAACAAAATCCGCCTTTGGTCGATGCCCAGAGCGTTTCCCTGCTGCAGATGGTTGTCGATCATCGCGCACAGCAGATTATTGGCGGCTGTAATCGCGTGCATATCGCCGGTAAAATGCAGGTTGATGTCCTCCATGGGGACAACCTGGGAATAGCCGCCGCCTGCGGCGCCGCCCTTAATGCCAAAGACCGGTCCCAGGGAAGGTTCGCGAAGGGCGATGATTGCCTTTTCGCCGATTTTTGCCATGGCCTGTCCCAAGCCTACCGATGTGGTGGTTTTGCCTTCTCCGGCGGGAGTGGGGTTGATGGCGGTAACCAGTACCAGCTTCCCGTCCGGTTTATTCTGCAAACGGGCAAAAATATCTTCCGAAAGTTTTGCTTTATACCGGCCGTACGGCTCCAGCTCTTCCGGAAGAATGTCCAATTTTTCCGCAATTTCGGTGATCGGAAGCATTTTTGCGTCCTGCGCAATTTCGATATCGCTTAACATATTTCCTCACCTTTCTCTTGTCAGATCCCGATACAAAAAATGTTCCGGCGGGGCGCGGCCTGAGAACTTTCTGCACCGAAACCGATCCTTTCCTTATATTGTGAAACCATTATAGCACATTTGGATAAAAGACTTCAATTCTTTTTCAGATTCCGTTGGTTTCGAGCAAAACTTGTGATATACTAAGGGCGTTCCACAAGCGCTTTTTTGCAACAAATCTGCATGCTCATGCGTTTTATGAATATTCGGGATATTCTTTGGAAAGGAGAGGAAATGTGAAAAAATTTTGGCACGGCCTGGTCCGTTACTGGAAAGAAACCGATAAAATCCTTTTATTTTTGTGTTTTGTTTGTTCGGCCTACAGTGTCGTTTTAATGTGCGGTATCCACAATTCCGGCATGGCCACGATCCGCGCGGTTCAAATGCAGATCATTACCTCTTTGCTGGGGCTGCTCGCCGCCATGGTGATTTCCAGCTTTGACTATCGCTTTTTATCCAAGCTGTGGAAATTGTACTATCCGATTTGCATCGGACTTGT
>JBJEQT010000178.1:0-6144 GCA_051881895.1 Oscillospiraceae bacterium | reverse complement strand
CCATAGGTGTGGTGATATACCAACGGAGAAACCAAAGACTCTCCTTCATATTGGTACAGTGCATCAGTGGTTAAGTCAATAGAATATAAATAATCTTTTACTTTATTTTCCTCTTCGTCGCGCGCAACCGTAAAGAAAAGCTTATCGTGAATCAGCCGAACTTCGAGAGGATTCGTACTGATTCTGTAACGCTCTATTTGCCCAATGTCGGTTACGGTGTGAGCGTTCAGATCTGCTTTGTAAATCGTAACCTTTTGCGGTTCATCACGATCTTCTTCCCGAAAATAGATGCAATCATTCATATAGGCCAAAATCCATAACTTTTTAGAGGTTGTAAGCTGTGCGTTTTGGATAGTCAGTCGGCCGTCACTGTCCAGAAAAACATCCGGAACTTCTAAATCAGAGCTGGCTGATATTGGGCTTTCAGAAAGTTCTGATTTTTCAGAACTGGATGCGGAATGGTTCCCGCAGCCGCACAGGAATAAAAAAGCACATAAAATACAGATGATTCTTTTCATTTTTCCTCCATAAATAAGGCATACTCGCGCCTTTTAAACTTAAAATAAGATGTACAAAATGCTGCTATTGAAGTAGTCGAAGGGCGACATGTCATATATAAAAATTAACATATTTTCAATTATTTGTCAATTATGGGAATTGTTAGGCCTTAAGCGCTTGGAAGAATATAGAATAAATTTTGTTTATGCCTTTCGGAATATTCTCATCAAGAAGTTTCTTGTTGCGCTGACGGGTAACCATTGCGCCAATGTTATTTTTGTTCGAAAATAAATATCACGCGAAAACGCACAATGACAAGCGATAATATTAAAAAACAGCAGGATTTCTCCTGCTGTTTTTTAATAGGGCATTGATACTGAGAATATGGCCCGTGGTATCTGCCAATATGAATTTTTGTCAAAATCACTAAGACTGATGAATGACGAAAACAGACGCCGCTATTGCGCTTGTGTAATCGCTTGCTTGAGCCCGTCGTAAGCGCCGCGGGCAAGTGGGATCTGCTGTCCGTTATCCAATAACACGGCAGTCCGGGACAACTGCCCGATATGCTCCAACGATACGATATAAGACCGATGGCACCGGTAAAAACCTCCGTCCAACAGCTCTTCCAGATCCGACATCCGCATCCTCATCGATTCCTCCCCGTGGGACAAATGCAGACGAACGTTGTGGGAACAAGCTTCCGCATATAAAATATCCGCCGTTGGAATCCGAACCGGCCGGCCGTTCAGCGGCAGAAGCACAGCCTTGAGCGTTCGATGCAAATTCAAGGCGATCCGGTCCAATAACTGGAACAACTTGATATCCTGAATCGGCCGGATCAGGTAGTACAATGCGCCCACACCGTCCCCCGCATCGGTGGGACCGGGCCGTTCAGCGGACAGGATGATTTGCACCTGGCGGTTATTTTCCCGAATTTTTCGGGCCAATTCGATATTGTTTGTTCGGGCCAGGCGGATATCCAGCAGAAGGATATCTCCAAAAGGTTGTTTCGCGCAGGCAGCGAGGAAGTTTTCCACGTTGGGATAGGATAGAACTTGAACCGAGAGCGCGCGCTGATCCGCCCATAGCTGTACCAATTTCGCCAAAAGGGTCGTTTGGGCCGGTTCTTTCTCACAAATGATAACGGACAGCATACGCAATCTCCTCTATTAATTCCCATTTTTTGTATTGTAGCATAGGATTTTGAAAAGTATGTGAAGAAATATAGATAAATTGGTTTCAAAATAGAAAATTTATTAAAATTTAAATTTTACGAAGAAATGTTTGAAATGCAGCGGGATTTCAGAAAACAGGAATCCCATCTTTTTTCGTATCAAGAAAAAAGCAGTGCCCCTGAATGACAGGGTACGCTGCTTTTTCTAACCTTCTATCCGGATTTGCAGTTCGGTAACGAATTCTTCCTCCTTCCCGGTGTAGCGGTTGTCGATGTGATATAGTTCCAGCAGGTCTCCCACCGCATGCAGCTTTTGGGCGTTGATTTCACAAAGCAGCCGCTGCGTGTACGATGGTGCGGAGCGGTAGCTTCCGGTGTAAACCAGGCAGGCATATTTTCCGCCGGGCAGCAGAAGATCGTATTCTTTCGCGTTTGGCTCCAACAGGAAGAAAACCGAATGATAATGCCCAAACCGGCCAGCGCGCACCTCATCCAGGCACATCCCGGCACCGATTGCCTGCCCGCCCAGATCCCGGATGGTATCTTCATGGCGGTTATGCAGCTTTTTGATGGCAAAATCCACCTCTTCGTCCCGGGAGATGTCCGTGTTGAACAGCAGACAGGGCCGGTCGGCGATGGAGCGGATGGTTATTTGCCCACCGGGCAGGGCGGCATACTGTTCCAGATGTTTTTGCCGTTCGGAAATGGCCCTGTCGATCTGGCGCAGCTGCCGGATCTTTTGCCGGATCAGCTGCTGCTCTTCTGTGAGGAGGGCTTGGGTGTTGTTGATATTCAAATCATCCAGATAGGCGCTGATTCGATCGGTGGAAAAGCCCAGCTGCCGCAGATCCCGGATGATCGTCAGCCGGTAAATATCCTGCAGGCTGTAAAGCCGGTAGCCGTTTTCACCGCGGCGCGGCCGTATCAGGCCAAGCCGTTCGTAATAGCGAAGCGTATCGGTGCCGACACCGTACAGCTGCGCCAACTCCTTGATCTTGTATTCGTTTTTCATTGCATCCTCCATTTTGAAAAATTTTTCCGGCGCACAAAAAACGGTAAAAGTACCGGTTTCCAAAGGCTCTTGACATTGGTATTATACCAACCTTTATACTAAATGTCATGGGGCACGACCCCGATTTTATTTTGCACAAGGCAGGACAAGGAGCATTTCAAAAAATGAGTTTTCGCAATCGAATAAAACACTGGGCCGAACGGACACAGACCTGGCTTCCGCCCAAGCGGCTGGCGCTGCTTTTATTGGGAACGGCAATCCTTTCGTTCGGCATGCATAACATCCACCGGAGGGTGGGTATCACCGAAGGAGGAGTTCTGGGCATGGTGCTTTTGCTGGATCACCAGCTTTCGCTCCCTCCCTGGCTGATGACGCCCGTTTTGGATATTACCTGCTACCTGTTGGGACTGCGCTTTTTGGGCTGGGATTTCATCAAGCTCTCGGCGGTGTCCTCTCTGGGAATGTCCGCCTTTTTCCGGCTGTGGGAGCAGTTCCCGCCGGTTTTGCCGGATCTTTCGGCTCATCCGCTGTCGGCGGCTTTGCTGGGCGGCGCTTTTGTAGGGGTCGGCGTGGGGCTGGTGGTCCGCCAGGGCGGCTCCAGCGGCGGCGACGACGCGCTGGCGCTGGTGATTTCCAAATTGAGCCGGTGCCGGCTATCGAGGGCTTATTTGGTGACCGATCTGTCGGTGCTGCTGCTTTCCCTGAGCTATATCCCGTTCCGGCGCATCGTTTACTCGCTGGTGACGGTAACGGTTTCTTCTCTGCTGATCGACTGGATTCAAAGTCTGGGCAGCGAAAAGGGGCAGGAGGAGGCGGTCGGCGATGCCGGATGATGGGGGATAGATGGAAGAGCCTCCCGATGGTGTAACGCCGCAGCGGGGCGCCTGGAAAAAGGAAACAGGCGGATTCCAAATTGCCCGCCGCCCCGGAGAATGGGATAGAAGAAACGGCCATCCCGGCAGAAAATTGGCTGCTATTGGGCGGATGCCTATTGGGTATGCCGATGGCTGTGTGGCTGGCGGCAAAATGCCGCCGGTACAAATCAATCAAATGGATTCGGTGCGAAAAAGCAGGGTGCTTCCCTGCTTTTTCTTTTGGAAAACCATTTGCTTTTAAACCGAAAAAGCAAAAGAGATCGAAAAAGACACGGTTTTCATAAAAGAAAAATTTTTTAGAAAAGGGTGCGGAGAAAAAACGAATTAATCTTGTAGAAATTTGCAGTCGACAAAGATTTGATCGAAAGTTTCTTCTCATTTCGACATCCGGACAGGAAAGGAATGTCGAAATGGTACAAAAGAGTTCGGAAATAGCCAAAATGCGGCGTCAAAGCGGCAAAAATAGCGCACAAACTTCTTTGCAAAAGTTCATGCAGTCCATTCATTGCCAGATAAGGGGAAAACATGGTAGTATTTGGATAGACAAAATGTTGCGGGAAAAACGCTTTTGGAGGAATCATCGACATGGAAGGAACTACAAGAAAGGTCATAATTGCAGATGAAAGCCGGGAATTTGCCGTTCCTTGCGCCAGCTTGCTGAAAAGCTTTGGCGTAGAAGCGGTATTGGTGCCGAAAGACGGAGAAGCGCTGTATGAGGCGATTGTTGCGCAAAAGCCGCAAGCCGTTTTGTGCGACGTGTTTATGCCGCACAGCGATGCCATCGGCGTGATGAAAAGAGTGCGGGAAGAAGAAAATCTGCCGCAGCCGCAGTTTATGGTCCTGTCAGGCTTTGACAATGTCCTGCTTCAGAACGAGGTCATGCAGTCCGGGGCGCGGTACTATTTTCTGAAGCCTTTTGATCCGGAAGTACTGGCGGAGCGGATTGTTCAGCTGATGGGCAGCGATGAGCAGAGAGGCGGAAAGAATGTGAAGACAGTATCTTTTGGAACCGGCGGGCAGGATATGGAGCTGATGGTCACAGAGATGATCCATCAAATCGGTGTGCCGGCCCATATCAAAGGGTATCATTATTTGCGGGAAGCCATTTTACTGTCGGTGGAAGACCCGGAGGTAATGAATGCAGTGACAAAGGTTCTGTATCCGACAGTAGCCAAAAAGTTCGCGACAACGCCCTCCCGTGTGGAGCGGGCCATCCGCCATGCCATTGAGGTGGCGTGGGATCGGGGAGACGTGGATACATTGAACGCTTATTTTGGGTATACGATTCACAATTCCCGCGGCAAGCCCACCAATTCGGAATTCATCGCCATGCTCAGCGACAAACTCCGATTGACGATCAAGGTGTCATAAAAAACTCTGAAGCACCGGCCGCTTTTTTCCCGACATCAAAACCATAACGGTTTCGGTCGGAATAACCCCCACAGGCGCGCGGCGCTTGTAAAGCAGAAAATCCCCGTATAGGCTTTATTGCCCGTACGGGGATTTTTACCGCTTTAGATTGCATCGGGCAGGCGGATTTGATACAATCAAAAAAAGGGGGAACAACCATGCCGAAATCCACCAATCAGAAAAGAAAAATCCTATACCTGATGCAGATTTTGCTGGAGCAGACAGATGAGGATCACTTCCTCAGCCTTTCGCAGCTGACTGCGCTTTTGGCGCAGCAGGGAATCGAAGCGGAACGGAAAAGCCTGTACGACGATCTGGAGCAACTTCGCCAATTTGGCGTAGATGTAGAGTTTGTAAAAGGAAAAGAGGGCGGCTATCATGTGCCGAATCGGACTTTTCAGCTGGCGGAACTGAAGCTGCTGGTCGACAGTGTGCAGGCGTCTAAATTCATCACCAGCAAAAAATCGATGGAATTGATCAAAAAACTGGAAAGCCTCACCAGCGTTCACCAGGCCAGACAGCTGCAGCGGCAGGTATTCGTTGCAGGCCGGATCAAGGCGATGAATGAGAGCGTATATTACAACGTGGACCAGATCCATGCGGCCATTGGACAAAACCGGCAAATTGGGTTTCGCTATTTTGAATATACCGTGGAGAAAAAACGGCGCTTCCGGCATGACGGGGCACAATACCGGATCAGTCCTTTCGCGTTGGCGTGGGATGATGAAAACTATTATATGCTGGGTTTTGATACGCAGGCCGGTATTTTAAAGCACTACCGGGTGGATAAGATGACCGAGATACAGATCCTGGATCTTCCCCGGGAGGGAAACGAGCAGTTTCGAAAGCTGGATCTCGCTGTTTATTCCCGAAAGGTATTTTCCATGTTCGGCGGAGAGGAAGAGATGGTTCGCCTTCGCTTTGAAAATCAGCTGATCGGAGTGGTGATGGACCGGTTCGGAAAGGATGTTTCGGTATTCCCCAAGCCGGACGGATTTTTTGAAATTTACACCAAGGTGGCTTTGAGCCCGCAGTTTTACGGATGGGTCTTTGCACTGGGAGAAGGGGCTCGCATCCTTTCTCCGGAAAAGGCGGTGCGGGGTATGAAAGAGCAGCTTTGCAACGTCCGAAAATATTATGAGAAAGAAGAGTAAAACCTTTGACAGGGAAAG
>JBJEQT010000177.1:0-6147 GCA_051881895.1 Oscillospiraceae bacterium | reverse complement strand
TTACCATGATAATGACAGCTTTTACTATATCAAAAAACAGATGATTTTTGCGGTGGCCGGGATTGTCGCCATGATCGTAGCGGCTAATTTTGATTATCGCTATTGGCAAAAGCTTGCCGTTCCGGTAATGGGCGTTGCGATTCTGCTGTTGATCGTGGTACTGTTTATGCCTAAAATTGCGGGCGTGCACCGATGGATCCCCATTGGAAATTTAACCACGTTCCAGCCGTCGGAAATCGCCAAATTTGCAGTTGTTATCCTATTCGCCAAAATGATCACGATGTACGGGGATAAAATGAAAACGCTCCGGTACGGGATACTGCCATTCATGATCGTACTGGGCGTGATCGCCGGCCTGATGGTTTTGGAGCCGCATCTGTCCGGAACCATTCTGATCGTTACCATTGGCGTTGTGATGATGTTTGTAGGCGGCGTTGATCTGAAATGGTTTGCGCTGGGCGTTGGCCTGCTGGCCGCGGGCATCGTGGTCGTGGTTATGATCCCCGGCATCATCGAATACGCGCAGTCCCGCTTGGAATACTGGCTGGATCCGTTTGCCGATCCGCAGGGAAAGGGATTTCAGACCATTCAGTCTCTGCTGGCCATCGGCTCCGGCGGCGTAATGGGGTTGGGCCTGGGAAACTCCCGGCAGAAATACCTTTATATCCCTGAACCGCAGAACGACTTCGTGTTTTCCATTGTCTGCGAGGAGCTAGGCTTGGTCGGAGCGTCTATCATTGTTATTTTGTTTGCGCTTTTGGTATGGCGCGGCTATGTGATCGCCATCCGCGCAAAAGATAAATTTGGGACGATGTTGGCGGTAGGGCTTACCACGCAGGTCGGCCTGCAGGCACTTTTGAATATCGCTGTTGTCACCAATACCATTCCCAATACCGGCATCAGCTTGCCGTTTTTCTCATACGGCGGTACGGCGCTGATGATGCTGTTGGCCCAGATGGGAGTTATTTTATCCGTTTCCCGGCGCGCGGCGTTGGAAAAACAATGAGGAGGATGAACTTGTATGCGGGTTTTATTTGTCTGCGGCGGAACAGGAGGGCACATCAATCCGGCCCTGGCAGTGGCCGGTTACCTGAAAAAACAGCAGCCCGACGCTCAGATTCTGTTTGCGGGCAGCCCTCTGGGGATGGAGGCCGGCTTGGTGCCCAAAGCGGGATTTGAGTTTGTCCCCATCAAGGTAAAAGGATTTCAGCGTCAGCTCAGCTGGCGCAATCTGAAAAATAATATGATGGCTGTGGTCTATCTCACCACGTCGGGGCGCCGTTCCCGGCAAATTTTGCGGGAGTTTCGCCCGGATGTGGTGATGGGCACCGGCGGCTATGTCAGCGGACCGCTGGTTCGTCAGGCGGCAAAAATGGGGATTCCCACGCTGACCCATGAGCAGAACGCTTTTCCCGGCGTGACCACCAAGCTGTTAAGCAAATATGTGGACCGCGTGATGCTGGCGGTGCCGGAGGCAAAAAAATATCTGAATTCCAATGCCCGCTTTGTCGTGACCGGCAATCCGGTGCGGGAGGCGTTTTTTACCGCGGACCGGGATGCCGTGCGGAAAAAGATGGGCCTGGAGGAAAAAATCTGCGTGCTGTCTTTTGGCGGCAGTTTGGGCGCGCGGCGGGTCAATGAGGCCATGGCGGAGTTGATCGCCCATAATCAAAACAATCCCAATATTTTTCATATCCATGCCACAGGAGCATACGGCACGGAGCTTTTTCCGCAGCTTTTAAAGGAAAAAGGAATTACAAATAGTAAAACAAATCCTAATTTAGACATAAGGGAGTATATTTACGATATGCCCGAATGCTTTGCCGCGGCAGATCTGGTGATCGGACGGTCCGGCGCCAGCACGCTGAGTGAATTGGAGGCGGCAGGCAAAGCATCGATTTTGATTCCGTCCCCCAATGTGGCGGAGAATCATCAATACCATAACGCCATGACACTGGTGCGAAAAGACGCGGCGGTAGTGATAGAAGAAAAAGATCTGACCGGAAAGCGGCTTTGCGACACGTTCGACCGGCTGTGCGCCGATCCGGAAAGGCTTCGCCGCCTTGGGGAAAATGCGGCCAGCCTTGCCATCAATGACGCGAACGACCGCATTTATCGCCAGATTATGGAACTGGCATCGAAACAATAGAGCCTACTCGTTTGCCTTTCACCGAAAGCGCCCAGACGCATATGATGAAATGAACCGCTCCGACGGATTTTTCATCAGAAAGGATGGGCGTTTATGGATAGATATGAGATTACAGGCGGCCGGCGCCTGGCTGGAGAACTTCGTGTCCAAGGCGCAAAAAACAGTATTTTACCGATTTTGGCAGCAACGGTTCTTACCAAAGGCCAATGCGCCATACATAATTGTCCGGACCTTTCGGACACAGCATTGACCGTTGATATCCTGCGCACGCTGGGGTGCAGGGCCGATTGGCGGCAGGGAAGTATTTTCGTGGATGCCGGTGGGCTATCCCATTTGGAGCTTCCCGGGGAGCTGACCGGAAAAATCCGATCCTCCATCGTTTTTCTAGGGCCGCTGCTTGCGCGGTGCGGATGGGTAAAAATCGCCTATCCCGGCGGGTGCCGGCTGGGGCCTCGCCCCATTGACCTGCATTTGGATGGACTTCGGCAGATGGGCGCTTTTGTGAAAGAGGAAGAACAGCACCTTCTTTGCCGTGTGCCGGAGGGATTAAAAGGCGCCCGAATCGTTTTATCCTTTCCCAGTGTAGGCGCTACAGAAAATCTGATGATGGCGGCGGTACTAGCAAAAGGAAGAACAACGCTGATCAACTGCGCCTGCGAGCCGGAGATTGTAGACCTGGCAAATTTTTTGAACCGCTGCGGCGCCAAGATCTACGGCGCGGGCGAAAATACGGTTGAAATTGACGGGGTCTGTGTACTGCACGGATGTGAACATACTATTATTGGGGACCGGATCGCAGCCGCCACCTATCTGGCTGCCGCGGCGATGACCGGTGGAGAAATCGCGGTTTCCGGCATTGAGCCGGAGAATCTGATGTCAATGTTGGCGGCGCTGCAAAAATCCGGCAATGAAGTTGTTTGGGAAAAAAGCCGCTGTTTTTTAAAAGCGCCGGATCATCTCCGGGCGCTTGCGCAGGTGAGAACAATGCCCTATCCGGGGTTCCCGACCGACGGGCTGCCGCTTTTTTTGTCGTTGGCTGCCGTTTCCCGGGGAACCAGCGTTTTTGTGGAAAATATTTTTGAAAATCGATACAGCAGTATTCCTTGCCTGCAGAGAATGGGCGCATCCATCCGGCAGGAGGGAAAGGTCGCCGTGGTAGAAGGCTGCGCTCTTTTGCACGGTGCGGATGTTTGCGCGGAAGATTTGCGCGGCGGCGCGGGACTGGTGCTGGCGGCGCTGGCGGCCCAGGGCGTTAGCCATGTTGAGGGAATCGAATGGATTGAGCGGGGATATGAGTATTTCTGCGAAAATTTGACGGTGCTGGGCGCCGAAATCCGGAAAAAATAAAAGGCGGGAACAAAATGAGCCAAGAAAAGAAAAAAAGGAGAAAGACACGCCATGCCGCCGGGCAGATGCCGGAACGGCAGAAGCGCCGACGCCGTCGTAAGGGCAACAATATCCTATGGTATCTGTTAATTTTAGCTTTTATGGTTACGACGACGATTGTTTTGACTACTACCGTCTTTTTTAAGATTAAAAATATCACTGTTACCGGAAATGAGCATTATGACGATCGGTCTTTGATAATTTCTTCCGGCATTTTGCTGGAGGAGAATATGTTCCGCCTGAAAGATGAGCAGATCAAGGAAAAGCTGGTAGAAGAATACAGTTACATTTCGAAAGTAAAGATTCGCCGCAAGCTTCCGGATACGATCGTCCTGGAGATTACGGAGGCTACTCCCATCGGCGCGATCGACGCTGGAGCCGGATATACGCTGATCAGCGACGAAGGACGGGTACTGGAGTGCAACACGCCGGTTTTGCCGGAGGAAATGCCGATTGTGATGGGGTTTTCGGAAGAAACGCCGGAGCAGGGCAGTTATTTGAGTGAAATGGATTCCGATAACGTAAAAAGGATGCAGATGGTAATGAAAGCGGCGGAAAAAACCGGGTTTTCTTATTTTAATATCATCGACCTTTCGGATCCGTACGATTTGAAGCTGTATTACCAGGAGATGTTTGAAATCATTCTGGGCACCGACAGCAATTTGGAATACAAAATGGAATTGATTTTAAAGGTGATTGAAACGCAGAATCTGCTTACCGGTTTCCGTGGGACGATTGACGCTTCTTATGAAGGCGAAGTCTGGACCAGACCATCCGGCAGCGTGGCAATACCGGATTACAGCAGCCAGCTTTCGGATGATGCCGCCGATCCGGCCGGTGATGACGGTTCTACCAGTGATAGTGGTTCCGTGACCAGCCAACCCGAAGATAACGGATTTTCTGGTGGAGACGCATAAGACAGAAACACACTGGGAATTTTTCTCAAAAGAGCAAAAAACCGGCGAAATCCGGGAATTCGCTATTGAACTGGACAGAAAAAAATGGTACATTAAAATGAGAAAAGTAAAATTTATTTTCAGTAAAAGCAAAATATAGAGCGAGTCACTTCATGAAGCTCTTGTTGGGGATAAAAGAAAACTTAGGAGGAAATGAAAATGCTCATGAATTTTGAAATTGATAACTACGTCGATAAAGGCGTTGCCATCAAAGTGGTCGGCGTCGGCGGAGGCGGCGGTAACGCGGTAAACCGGATGATTGCCTCCGGAATGCAAAGCGTAGAGTTTCTTTCGCTGAATACAGACAGCCAGGTTCTTTCCTCCTCCAACGCAACGCAAAAAATACAAATCGGTGCGAAATCTACCCGCGGTAAGGGCGCCGGCGGTCATCCGGAAATTGGGCAGAAGGCGGCAGAAGAAAGCCGGGATGAGATCGCCGCCGCGCTGAAAGGCACCGACATGCTGTTTGTTGCGGCCGGTATGGGCGGTGGCACCGGAACCGGTGCGGCGCCGATTGTAGCGCAGATTGCCAAAGAAATGGGAATTTTGACCGTAGGCATCGTGACCAAACCCTTTGCTTTCGAGGGCCGCAGACGGATGGAGCAGGCCGAAATGGGTATTTTGGCCCTGCGGGAGCATGTGGATGCTTTGGTAGTGGTCCCCAATGAAAAGCTCAAATATTTGTCGGATACGAAAATTACGCTGGTCAATGCATTTGAAGTTGCGGATGATGTCCTGCGCCATGGCGTGCAGAGCATTTCCGATTTGATCAATATCCCGGGGCTGATTAACCTGGACTTTGCGGACGTTACGGCGGTGATGAAAGACGCAGGACAGGCTCATATGGGCGTGGGCCGCGCTTCCGGCAAGGACAAGGCTGCCGACGCTGCTACGGCTGCGATTTCCAGCCCGCTTTTGGAAACATCTATCAACGGCGCAAAAGGCGTGATCATCAATATTATTGCGTCTCCGGATATCAGCCTGGAGGATGTGGATTTGGCCTCCAGCATGGTGCGGGATGTAGCCCATCCGGATGCAAATATCATTTGGGGCGCAGCGCTTGACCCGTCCTTTAACGACGAGATGCAGGTTACTGTTATCGCCACGAATTTTGAGACGGAGGAGCCTTTCCGCCAGGAGAAAAAGGTCCAGGAAGAAAAAGAGGAAGAGAAGGATCCGGCCGCTGCCCTTTTGAAGACGCTGAAATTCGGCGACGAAGAAGAAAAGCAGGAAATCGACGATTTCGAAGTGATCCGCAAAATCTTTGACCGTTAAAAAGCACTGTATTCCGCGGAATGCCGTTGTGTGTTCCGCGGTTTTTTCTTTGCATGGTCCGCTGGGAAAAAGGGAATAGCAAAGCACCTTAGGGCAACAATAAAAAGAAAAAGGCAAACAGGAGGATACAGATGAAGAAAAGATGGGTCGGCGCTGTTTTGGCAGCAGCGATTTGTTTGGCGTTTGCGGGCTGTTCCAAGGGAGAAGTCAGCAGCGTACCGGATGTGGAACAGGGCCCTTATACGGATGGCTCTTATGAGGTTCGGATGCCGCAGGATGAAAGCGGTTGGCAGGAATATGGAAAAATAACGGTTGCCGACGGATATATTACAGCTGTTGAATATGATGCTATCAATGAAGCGGGAGACAGGAAGAGCCAGG
>JBJEQT010000176.1:0-6180 GCA_051881895.1 Oscillospiraceae bacterium | reverse complement strand
GGAATATAAGCTGCTCAAAGATGAGCAAAAAGCATAAAAAGCGACCCTTTTCAAAATAAGAGGATTGTTGTGGGAAAGAGGGCAAACCGTAAAAACAGTTTCCCCTGCAAAGAGAGGAAAGGCTGAGGGAGATCCTCAGCCTTTTTCTATGCGTAAAAGGATAGAATGATATAAGATGACTGAAAATTTTTTGTAAGGTGCCTAATAAGATTGACAAAGGCTGGGAAGCGGTGTAAAATAAGTTTAAATTATTAGGTGCCTAATTAAAAAGGAGGGATTTTGTGGCAGACGTTTCCGGCGAGGAATTGATGCATTTGTTCCGATACTGTTTTAATCTTATGCGACGGAGGTATCATCAGACGGTTCACGGCAAAGTCGGCACCCGTCAGGGACAGGGAAAAATCCTCTCCATTCTGAGGCGAGAAAATGGAATCGGCCAAAAAGAACTGGCGGAACGGCTGCAGATCCGCCCGGCTTCTCTGAGCGAATTGCTGGACAAAATGCAGAAAAGCGGCTGGATTCAGCGGCAGGTCAATGAGCGGGATCGGCGAAAGATTAACATTTTTTTGACTGACAGCGGGCAGATCGTCTCAGAGCAGATGATAGAGGCGCGCCGTGATATGGCAAACGGCGTGTTTGGCGTGTTAAGTCAGGAAGAGCAAACGCAGTTGGAAACATTGTTATCCAAATTGATTTCGGAATTAGAAGATAGCGGAAAAGACGAAATGTCAGACTGACATTGCAAGGGGGAATTGGAAAAGCTTTTGAGTCGATGTAAAAATGTGTGGGAGGTAACAAGAAAAGATTATGCTGAAGCGGTTTTTAAAAAAGCATGGATGGAGATACATCCCTGGTTTTCTGTTTTTGCTGGTCAGCTCTTATATCACAACGCTTGCGCCGATCGCCTTAGGGCATGCGATCGACTATATGGATATGGATGTGGCGCTGATTGACCAAAGCAAGGTGTATAGACAGGCTTTTTATATTATCCTGATTGCGATAGGCGTTTTTATCACCCGTTACATCTGGCGATATTTTATCATAGGAAATTCGCGCTTTCTGGAGAATTTCTTGCGGGAAGAGCTTTTTGTCAAATTGGAAAATCTGCCGGTATCCTTCTTGTCCAAACAGCGGTCCGGCGATTTGATGGCTTATGCGGTGAACGATGTGGGTGCGGTGCGAATGACGTTCGGCCAAGTGATTGCCATGTCGGTAAGCGGACTTTCCACTGCGGTGATGGCTATTTACAGCATGGTAACCAAGGTAGATCCTAAGTTGACGCTTCTTGCCTTGCTGCCGGTGCCCGTGGCCGTTTTTGTCATTGTAAAGCTGGGTGGAATTGTCCGGCGCAAATTCCGCTACGTCCAGTCGCTGTTTTCGGAGTTGTCCGGAGAGGTCAATGAGACGATCATGGGCGTGCAGGTCATCAAAAGCTTTGCCAAAGAGGAAGAAAGACTGGATGAGTTTTCCGATATCAGTAAAACGATGTATGACGCCAACGTCAATCTTGCGGACACATCCTCTTTGATTTGGCCCTCGATTTCGGTGATATTCGGCTTATGTTATGCCATCGGCCTGATCGTAGGCGGTCATATGGTGTTGGCCGGGAAATTATCGTTGGGCGCACTGGTTACTTTCAATGGCTCTTTGCTGTTGGTACAGCAGCCGGTTATGTCTTTGGGCCGTATTATCAATATGCTTCAAAGAGGCCTTGCTTCTTATAAACGGCTTCAGGTTATTTTGAATCAGCCGGGTATCCCGGAAAAAGAGATGGAAGATGCCAAAGAACCGGTGGGCGGAGATATTGACATAAAAGATCTGACGTTCCGCTATCCGGAAACGGAGAATAATGCGTTGGAGCATATTTCTCTGCATTTGCCGAAAGGAGCCACGCTTGGCGTGGTCGGGCCTACCGGCAGCGGCAAGACGACGCTGATGCACCTGCTTTTGAAAATGTATCCGGTGCCGGAACGGAGCGTTTATATCGGCAGCACGGATATTACGGAAATTCCGGCTAAAGCGGTGCGGGAACAGGCTGGTTTTGTCCCACAGGATGGATTTTTGTTCTCTGCCTCCATTCGGGACAACATCAAATTTTATCAGCCGGGAGCTACCGATGAGGATATGATCCGGGCGGCAAAACTGGCAAGCGTGCATGATGACATTGCGTCTTTCCCGGACGGGTACGATACCCAGGTGGGCGAGCGTGGTACCCATCTGTCCGGCGGACAGAAGCAGAGAATCGCGTTGGCTAGGGCGCTGATCCGCAATCCGCAGTTGCTGATTTTGGACGACACGCTCAGCGCGGTGGACAACCATACAGAGCAACAGATCTTGACAAGGCTTTCGGACTACTATGATGGGAAGACGACTGTCATTGTTTCCCACCGGCTCAGCGCGGTAAAACACGCGCAGGAAATTATTTTTATCAAAGATGGGCAAATTGCGGAGCGAGGTACCCACGAACAGCTGATGGCTCAAAACGGGCTCTATGCGCAGATGTATCTCCAGCAGGAGGAAGGGGGAGACTGTGATGAAAAAAAATAATCCCTCCAGCCTGATTCGTCTGGCAAAGATGATGAAGCCGTATATGAAATATTTATATTTCGTATTTTTTTGCGTTCTGGTTTCCAATCTAGGCGTATTGGTCAAGCCGTATCTGGTGAAAATTATTATCGATGATTTTCTGACATGCGGTTTGCCGCAAAAAGGCCTCTATTCGATTACCGGGCTTGGAATCAGCTATTTTTTGGTTGTCCTTCTCAGCGCTGGATTTACTATGGCGCAGCGCCGCACGTTGGCGCGATTCGGGCAGGCAATTTTGCATAAGCTCCGTACGGAAGTCATGGAACATATTTTGCACATGCCGATTAAAACGCTGGATAAATACGGCAGCGGACGTTTGATTACCCGCGCGACGAACGATGTGGAAACGCTGGATGAATTTTATTCCGACATCTTGGTCACTTTATTTCAGGATATTCTGCTTTTGATCAGCCTGGTATTCATGATGGTGAAGATGGACTGGCAATTGGCGCTGGTAGCTTTCATCGGTATTCCGATTATAGCGCTGCTTACCTTTTCCATTCGAAAAGTATTGAAGCGCAATTTTGAGCGGATGAAAGCGATTATCGGGCGTATTAATGGTTTCTTTGCGGAGAATATTGCGGGCATGCGCATTGTGCAGGCGTTTAACCGGCAAAACAACAAGCTGCAGGAGTTCCGGGAGCTGAACGAATCCTATTTGAAGACGACTTTAATTCAGTTGAAATTGCACAGTATGCTTCGCCCCGCAATGGAAGTGGTCAATTCGATGATCATTGCGCTTTTGATCTGGTTCGGATATAACCGGATCGTCGGAAATTTCGGCGGCAGTGCGGTATTGGAATTGGGCGTTCTTTATGCTTTTACCGATTATGTCAAACAGTTTTTTGAACCGATTAACGAACTGGCAGAAACCTATACCACCATTCAGTCGGCGCTGGTATCAGCGGATCGGATTTTTTCTTTGCTGGATGAGCAAAACCAGGAAGACCCATTTGAGGGGGACTGGGATAAACCGATTACGGGAAAAGTGGAGTTTCGGGATGTATGGTTTGCTTATGATGAAGAAAACTGGATTTTAAAAGGGGTCAGCTTTACGGTAAACCCCGGGGAAAAGGTTGCTTTTGTCGGCAGCACCGGAGCGGGTAAAACCACGATTATCAATTTGATCGGCCGCTATTATACCCCGCAGAAGGGAACAATCCTGATCGACGATGTCCCGCTGGAACGCTGGCAGCTAAAAACGCTGCGCAACGGCATTTCAGTGGTACTGCAGGATGTGTTTTTGTTTGTGGGTTCCATCGCAGATAATATCAGTATCCACAGCGATTTGAGCGAAGAGCAGATTCGGCAGGCTTTGGACGTGTCCTGTGCCAGCGAGTTTGTGGAAGAATGCGGTGGGCTAAAAGGAGAAGTTACCGAGGCAGGCATGAATTTTTCCACAGGCCAAAGGCAGCTGCTTTCTTTTGCCAGAGCCATTGCGCGCGACCCGGCCATTCTGGTTCTGGATGAAGCGACAGCGCATATTGATACCAACACCGAACAGATGATTCAGGATTCTATTGAGAGGATTTCAAAGAATCGAACTTCTATTTTTATCGCGCACCGTTTGTCCACCATCCAATCCTGCGATTGTATTTTCTTTCTGGAAAAAGGGAAAATTGTTGAGCAGGGGAACCATGAAACACTGATGCGGCAAAATGGAAAATATGCGGGATTGGTTCGTTCCGGGCAAAAAGATTGATGATTTGTATTTTGAAAAGCCGGCTGGAATTTCCAACCGGCTTTTTATCTGTTATTGGCACATGGTATAACGATAGAAATACAGAGCAGCCAGAATCAGAACGATCCAGACTAACCACCGCAGAGCATTGTTATTCGAATAAGGGCATACGTTGTAATCAGAGCAGCACGCCATAACGGCACCTCCTTTCTATTGGGCTCGCTTCATTTTATGCCCTAAAAACAGATTCGGCGCATGTCCGAATTCTTTCAAAAGAGAGGGGAGTTTTTTCGCGATTTGGTTGACATAACCATTTTAGAATGATATAATATCATCCGTGGCTGAACGACGTGTCAGCCATATTTCCCTCAGGAACATTTCGTTCCATTGAATGCGGCAGTGCTGGAATCGGCAGACAGGCACGTTTGAGGGGCGTGTGCGCGAGCGTGTGGGTTCAAGTCCCATCTGCCGCACCATAACTGGACATCGGTTTTGATACAATGGGTATCACGATTGGTGTCCAGTTTCTTTTTGCAAAACTATCATCAAGGGCCCTTCGCATGCTATTTTGCAAAAGAAGGCTCTACGGTGACCGAGAAATGGTCGCCGTAGAGCCTTTTTGTGTATGAACTTTTTAACCGAAGATTAGATGATATGTACATCCACTTCCTGCATATCAGTATCCCAGTTTGCGCAGTAATTTTTCCACATCGGCCGTTTTCAGCACTTTCCCCATGGAAACCACTTTTCCATTGACCACGACAGCGGGCATACTCATAACGCCATAGGCCATAACCTGTTCCATATCAGTGATATACTCTACCTCAGTGTCCAGCCCCATCGCCTTGGCAGCCGCCATCGCATTTTCGTACTGCTCATGGCAGGACTTACAACCTGCGCCAAGAACTTTGATCGCAATATTTTTTGTGGAAGAATCGCAGCAGGAAGTGGTTTCCGCCGCCTTGGGGGTGGAGTCACAGAAGCAGCCGTGAGATTCCTCAATCTTGGATTCGGAGCTGTTGCAGCAGCAAGTGGGAGTTTTCTTTTCTTCTTCCTTTTTCTTTCCAAAACCAAACAGTGCCATAATGAAATCCTCCTAAATTAAATATTTGATAAAAATTTATCGTCTTCTATTTTCTAAATAATCATTGGCTGAATCAGATTAAAGAAGTAGCCTACAAGGATAATACCCGTTGTGCAGATTGCAATGAAGATACCGAGCAACTTTGGTTTAACCGCTTTGCGCAGCATAATCATAGATGGCAGAGAAAGTGTTGTAACAGCCATCATAAAAGACAGCACCACGCCGAGCAATGCGCCTTTTGCAAGCAGAGCTTCGGCAATTGGGATTGTGCCAAATATATCGGCATACATGGGAACACCTGCAATTGTAGCGAGAATCACGCCGAATGGATTATTGTCGCCGAGAACTTTTACAACAAATCCTTCGGGAATCCAGTTATGGATAATCGCTCCGATACCTACACCGATCAGCACATAGGGGAAAACCTTTTTCGCGGTGGCAACAACCTGCTCCCAGGCGTATTTCAAGCGGTCTTGGAAATGCAGCTTCTCTTGCGGAATATCAAGTGACCGCCCGATTCGGATATACTCTTCCACTTGATTTTCCAGGTGCAATTTCTCAATCAGCGTGCCGCCGGCAACAGCAATGACGAGTCCAAGCACAACATAAATGACTGCGACCTTCCACCCGAAAATGCTCATAAGCAGAACAAGACTTCCGAGGTCAACCATCGGAGAGGAAATCAGGAAAGAGAAAGTAACGCCAAGCGGAAGCCCCGCACTGGTAAATCCGATAAACAAGGGGATGGACGAACAGGAGCAAAACGGAGTCACTGTTCCAAGCAGGGCAGCAAGAATATTCGCCCCTATTCCATGAAATTTGCCAAGGA
>JBJEQT010000175.1:0-6187 GCA_051881895.1 Oscillospiraceae bacterium | reverse complement strand
GATTGCTAAATCGGTTCTGAAATTCATCTCGTCACCTCTTATCGGGAATATTTTTCATTGGTTTTCTGTTTTTTTGACAGAAGGCCTTGCATTTTTGTCCTTAAAATGATAAACTAGTTTTGTATTGTGTGGTCAAGGAGGTGTCAATATTGGCAAATATTAAATCTGCGAAAAAAAGAATCCTGGTCAATCAGGCGAAAACCGAGGAAAACAAAAGACTCAAAACCAACCTGAAAACCGTTCTGAAAAAAGCGGAGGTTGCAATCGAAACCAATGCTGCGGATAAGGACGAGGCTGTTAAGCTGGCGGTGAAAAAAATCGACCAAGCCTGCGCCAAAGGCATTCTGAAAAAGAATACCGCTTCCAGAAAGAAATCGAAACTGGCTTTGCATGCAAACAAAGCGAACGCTTAATTTTCATTTTTTACAAATGGCAGCCGGATACAAATGTATCCGGCTTTTTGTTTGCCATATAAAAGCAAGACAGAACCTTTCGCCGTCTGCGCCGTCATCACGACCAGGCGGCGAAAATATTTCAGGACAAGCGCACGCCGGGAAACCGATAAAACGGAAAGCTATCCCACAAAGCCTTCCCGGATGATCAGGACTTATCTCCGGGGTTAAAAATCAGCGCCACCAGCAGCCCGAATATCATCGCCGCCGTAATCCCCGCAGCGGACGCGGTAAGCCCGCCGGTCAGCGCACCCAAAAGTCCTTTTTCCGCTACCGCTTTCTGCACGCCGGTGGCCAGCAGATGTCCAAATCCGGTCAGCGGGACCGTTGCGCCCGCGCCCGCAAAATCCACAATCGGCTGGTACAGCCCCAGTGCGGACAGCAGCACACCGGCAACCACATAACCCACCAAAATCCGCGCGGGGGTCAATTTTGTTTTATCGATGAGGACCTGACCCACGGCGCAAAAGAGTCCGCCGACGAAAAAAGCTTTTCCAAAAGTGACCAAAAGTTCCATTATTCCACCCCCTTGCGCCGGCGGCCGGAGGACAGATGCACCAGATGGGCAATGCCGGGTATGCTCTCCCCCTGCATGCTGGAGGTAGGGCTCATCAGCGCACCGGTAGCGACAAACAATACATCCCCCAACGTTCCCTGCCGGATTTTGGGCAGAATAAAAGAGCACAGGACCGACGCGGCGCATCCGCATCCGGAACCTCCGGCATGGACATCCTGCTGCTTCCGGTCATAGATCAACAGGCCGCAATCCTGATGCCGGCCCTTTAAATCAATTTTCTCCTGCTCCAGCAATTGCTCTAACAGCGCCGAACCCACCTGCCCCAAATCGCCGGTGAGGATCATGTCGTAGTCCTCCGGCCGGGTACGGGTATCCGCCAGGTAATGGGAAATGGTTTTGGCCGCCGCGGGAGCCATGGCAGCCCCCATGTTGTTGGCGTCCTTGATGCCCAGATCCTCAATGCAGCCGATGGTCACCGCCCGTACGAAAGGCGCCGTATCCGACTCACCGATAACGCATGCGCCGGACCCGGTCACAGTCCACTGCGCGGTAGGAGGGCGCTGTCCGCCGTATTCCAGCGGGAAACGGAACTGCCGCTCCGCGGAACAGAAATGAGAGGAGGTCACCGCCAGCGCTTTTTTGGCGATGGCCGCATCCACAAACAGCGCCGCCAGTGCCAACGATTCCGCCATGGTGGAGCAGGCGCCATACAGCCCCACAAAGGGGATCCCCAAATCCCGCAGGCCGTACGCCGACCCGATGCATTGGTTGAGAAGATCCCCCGCAAAGGCCACATCGATTTGATCCGCTTCGAAATTCCCTTTGGAAAGGGCCTGCCCTACGCTGATCTGCACCATTTTACTCTCGGCTTTTTCCCAGCTGCTTTCCCCAAAGGAGGAATCCGGATTGATGACGTCGAAATACCGCCCCAACGGTCCCTCCGACTCTTTCTTGGAGCCTACTGCCCCAAAAGACAATACCGAAGGCGTATTTTCCAGCAGATAGGTATGGTTCCCTGTTTTTACCGCCATTTGTCCTTCCTCCTAACCGAAAATCGCCAAAATCAGCCCATAAACAACCGACGCGGCACTGCCATACAGAATCACAGGCCCGGCGATGGAAAACATTTTTGCTCCTACGCCCAGGATAAAGCCTTCCCGTTTAAACTCCAGCGCCGGACTGACCATAGCGTTGGCAAATCCGGTGATGGGGACCAGCGTTCCCGCGCCCGCGTGTTTGGCAATATTATCGTAGCAGTTGAATCCTGTCAGCAGCGCGCTTAAAAAAATCAGGGAAATAGAGGTGACGGCGCCGCCGTCTTCCCGGCTGAGGCCGAGCGCCTGCATCCAGCTCATAACCCCCTGCCCTATGGTGCAAATCAGGCCGCCGACCAGAAAAGCCATCAGCATATTACGCCATAGTTTGGAATTGGGGGCTGCTTTTTGGCTCATTTTATTGTATTCCTGTGGTGTACAAGACAATAAAATCATCCTTTCTTTTCAAAAATCATTTACTGATATTTTCTCTGCCCGAATCAAAATTATGTATTTTCGCCCATTCCACGGCAAATTCCGGCCGGTTTTTTCCGGATTTCCGCTCCCATAAAAATATGGTGCATAAATCATGCGTTCAAAAGCCATACTTTTGATAACATAAATTTTTGTATGAATTGAGGGAAATCCTATGAAAAAATCTTTTTCCGAAAGCCCAGTGGGAAAATTCCTTCTGGGGAAAGGCTTTTACGCCGCTTTGGCGGTCTGCGTACTGGGAGCGGGCGCTGCCGCCTGGGTCATCGTGGACAAGACCATCGATTCTTTTACTTCCCAGCCGCCGGCGGCTTCCGGCACAACTCTGCAAAATACCGCTTCCAGCACGCCGGCGGCTCAAAAGGAACAGCAGGTGGAGCAAAAAGTCTCCAATGTATCCCGTCCGTCCTCTTCCTCTTCCAGTGCGCCTTCCTCCTCCTCGGCGCCCGAAGTATCTTCCGCGGTTTCCAAAGAATCCGCGCAGGATACCATTGCGCCCAATTACGGCGTTTCCTCCTTTCTGCTTCCCGTTGAAAACACGGTTTTCCACCTTTTTTCCGGCACGGAGCTGGTCAAGGACGAGACCCTGAACAAATGGCACACCCACAATGGCATCGATATTAAGGCGGAATGGGGGACCCCTGTACGGGCAGTGGCCGACGGCGTTGTTTCTGCGGTGAAAGACGATCCGATGTGGGGTACCGTTGTGGAAATCACACACGCGGATAATCTGATCAGCCGCTACTGCGGTCTCGATGAAGAGCTTTTGGTGGTAGAGGGGCAGGCTGTTTCCATCGCTGACGAAATCGGTCAGGTGGGCGACACCAATCTGGCGGAAACCGCGCTGGAACCGCATCTGCACTTTGAACTGTTTGAAGACGGCGTTCGGGTGGACCCTCTGGTCCGGATGGGCTTTTACGAATCGGACGACTAACGCTTGACTTTTGGCCCTTTCCCTGTTAACATGAAAGCCGCAGCGGATCTTTCCGCAATGCAGGCTGTGATAAAGGGCTGAAAAAATGGAAAACGCCATTCTATTTTCAAAAATAAAAAGAAAAAGCAGACTGAAACCAGTCTGCTTTTTCTTTTGCCCTTTAATGAAATAACACAGTAAGAAAACAGCAAGAGAAAGGGTCCTGATCATGAAAAGCAATCAAACGTTGGCAAAAAATCTTCTCAACCTGGCGCTGATTCTACTGGGCAACGCCATTTACGCCTTGGGCGTGACCATGTTTATTCTGCCTGCCGGCCTGATCACCGG
This sequence comes from Oscillospiraceae bacterium, assembly GCA_051881895.1. Taxonomy (GTDB): domain Bacteria; phylum Bacillota; class Clostridia; order Oscillospirales; family Ruminococcaceae; genus UBA3818. The sequence goes on along the minus strand of JBJEQT010000175.1, from coordinate 2,431 downwards.
CGGCACCACCGGTTTGGCTTTGTTCTTTTACCATCAGTTTGGGCTGCCGGTAACGGTTTTTGTCTCTGTTTTTAATGTTGCCATGTTTTTGCTGGGCCTTTGGATCCTGGGGAAAAAATTTGCGCTGACCACCCTGGTCAGCACCTTCTTTTACCCATTCATCCTGGGGGTGTTCCAGAAAATACCGGTGCTGTCCCAAATGACCGGCGACCGCCTGCTGTGCGCTGTTTACGCGGGTTTGATGATTGGCTTTTCCATCGGGATCGTTATCCGGGCAGGCGCCTCCACCGGCGGTATGGATATTCCACCCCTGGTGCTCAACAAAAAATTCGGTCTTTCCGTCTCGGTCACGATGTACGCCTTTGATTTCACCATTTTGCTCCTGCAAATTCTCTTTTCTGACAAAGAACAGGTGCTTTACGGCATTTTGCTGGTCATGATCTATACATTGGTACTGGATAAGGTGCTGTTGATGGGTCAGTCCCGGACACAGGTAAAAATCGTCAGCGAAAAATACGAACAGATCAACGAGCAGATCATCCGCCGGCTTGACCGCGGCTCCACTCTCATCCACGCGCAGACCGGCTACTGCCGGACGGAACTGCCAATGATTTTGTCGGTGGTATCCAACCGGGAACTGCCCCGGCTGACGCAGATGGTCAACGAAATCGACCCGGCTGCTTTTTTGGTCGTCAGCGCGGTGAAAGAGGTGCGGGGGCGTGGATTTTCTCTGAACAAGGAATACCGCTGATTACTTTCGCCGCCTGATAGTCTGCCAAAAGCAAAGAATCCCTATGCAGACGGAAAAACGCCGCCAAAAAGGCGGTGTTTTCCAAACAAAAAGCGCCTGCCGGCGCTTTTTTCATCCTCTTTTTTCCCGGGCGTATTTGTTTTTTGTCGCCATCCCGCCTCGAATATGCCGCTCTTGTTTATTGGTATCCATCAATTCTTTGACTTGCCGGTATAAATTGGGGTTTATCTTTTTTAACCGTTCCGATACGTCTTTGTGTACCGTACTTTTACTGATATGAAACGCTTTTGCCGCGCTGCGCACCGTGGCGTTATTCTCTATCATATACAACCCCAGCGAAACCGCCCGTTCCTCAGGCAACCCTTTCAATCCAATCCCTCCCTGCGGATGCGGCTCCCGCGGCGCGGGAACCCGTCTTGCCACATCATATGCAGGGAATCGGCATAAATATGCCCCGGAAGAAACGGATTTGCCAAAAAGGGCCGTGTTTTGCCGCGCGGTCTGTCTTTGGTACATTTTGGGGCGCTGGCCTTTTTATCGGACTGCCTTTCTGCTATGATGGGGACGAAAAGAAAAGGAGGGGCAAGATGGAACATACGTCTGTGGTTGATCTGTATGTCCGGGGAATCCGAATATCCCGGAAGCTCCCGCAGGACAGCTATTTGTATCGCCTGCCGGCGGTGCGCTGCCTGCAGGAGCCAAACGAGCTGACACTGCGCAAGCGGGTGACTTTTTTCGTAGGGGAAAACGGCGTTGGAAAATCCACGCTGATGGAAGCAATCGCCATATCCATGGGATTCAACCCGGAAGGCGGCACCGTTAATTTCCGTTTTGCCACCGCTGATTCCCACTCCGACCTATACCGCTATCTTACGGTTGTCAAAGGAGCCCTCCGCCGCAGGGACGGTTTTTTTCTGCGCGCGGAAAGTTTTTATAATCTGGCGTCGGATATCGACCGCATGGACCGGGAGTCTTCCCTGGGCGGGCGGGTGATTGACAGCTACGGCGGCGTATCCCTGCACCGCCAATCCCATGGGGAAAGCTTTCTTGCGCTGATGGAAAATCGTTTCGGCAAAAACGGCCTGTATCTTCTCGACGAGCCGGAAGCCGCTCTTTCTCCCATGCGGCTGATGTCGCTGATCTGCCTGATACACCGGCTGGCTGGGGAAGGCTCTCAATTTATTATCTCCACCCATTCCCCCATTTTGATGGCGGTTCCCGATGCGGAAATTTTCGTTCTGTCAGAAAACGGCATTCAGTCCACACCTTATCAACAGACAGAGCATTTCCTGGTGACCCGGCAGTTTTTAAACGCGCCGGAAAAGATGCTATCGTATCTGTTGAAATAGCAAGCCTGTTCCCGGCCTCCAACGGGCCGCCGGCATGGTGACAATCGCAGAAAATACAATAAGCAGACGAAACACAGGAAAAGTGCAGCGATTTGTAAAAAAGTCCACTTTTACTTTTGCTTTCCGTTTTGAGCAAAGATGCTATAATACAATTCAAAAAGATGGACAACCAGACTTCTCGGGATTATGCATTTCACAAATCAACACAAGTTGCCCGCTGTGTTGTTCCGTTTGCTGTTTTCCTTCGCTACAATAAAGTCATCAAATGAAGGAGGCAACAAACCATGAACACAGATAAAATCTATGCAGAACAAATCGCAAACGAATACGC
>JBJEQT010000174.1:0-6210 GCA_051881895.1 Oscillospiraceae bacterium | reverse complement strand
CCACATAATAGATTCTTGCGCCGATTACGCCGAAAACGATCGCGCCCAGCAAAACATCAATAACGCGGTCGGAATCCAACCCAAACTGTTTGGCATTTTTTAAAACATACAAGGTCCCGGCCAAAAAAGCGCAGGCAAAAAGAATCCCGTACCACTTTACTGTCAAACCGCCGATGGAAAACGCGTCGGGGCTGATGGTAAAAGAAAAACCCAAACCGGGAAAAGAAATGATTTGTGACATGGCAAAAACTCCATTCTGTTGTGTTTTATGCGAAACGGCAAATTTTCCGCCGGTTTTAGTCCAGCGGTGAAATCACCGATAAAGACACATTCTCTGTCCGATAATCTTCGGTCAGCCTTTGCTGCGCCTGTTCTTGTGTGGCATTAGCCGCAATTTCCAAAAGATCATAGAGGCCCAGACCGGAAAAGTGTGCGCCAACCATCGCGTTGGCGATGGAATCCGGGCGGTTCAGCATCCGGATATAGCGGCCGTAAACCGCCTTTTTGCCCCGCTCAAAAGCGGCAGGGTCCATTCCCTCTTTCTGCACCCGCTCAATCTCCTGTAAAATTTCCCGGGCAACCCGGTCAGGATCCTTTGATTCGCCGGAGAAAATCACCGCCGAAAAGTCTTTTCCGCAGTCTGTCTCGCTGTCGAAAGTGGCATTGATCAGGCCGCTGTCATATAACCGGCGGTACAACGGGGAGGCGTCTCCCGCCAAAACCTCGTTGACGATCTCGTTGACAATACTGTTTGCTGCATTGGTTTTCGGGTCGGCAGGACGTACTTTTAACCCCAAGGCAAACATGGGGGAAGCGACGGGGAACTTCTGCTCAATCCGCTTCTGCGCCACCTGTTCCGGCTCTTGTACAAAGTCCCGTTCCAGCTGTAGCTGCGGCGCGGGGCGCAGCATTCCGTCCGCGATGCGAACCACTGCATCCGGCGAAAAGCTGCCGGCCACTGTCAGCACCATGTTGCGCAGATTGTAAAAGGCACGGTAGGTTTCATACAGGCTGTCCGCCGTGATTTCGGCGATGCTTTCCACCGTTCCTGCGATATCGATGGCGATGGGATGCTTTACATACATCGCCTTGAGCAGATTGAATAAAACCCGCCAGTCCGGGTTGTCGTCATACATCTTGATTTCCTGGCCGATAATCCCCTGCTCCTTGCTCACCGTCTGCTGGGTAAAATAGGGCGTGGTCACGAATTCCAGCAAAATGCGCAGCGACTCTTCAAAATGGTCCGCGCATCCAAACAGATAGGAAGTTTTATCAAAAGAGGTAAACGCGTTGGCCGAAGCACCGGTCGCCGCATATTTGGCAAAAGCGTCCCCATCCTCGTTTTCAAACATCTTGTGCTCCAGAAAATGGGCCGTTCCAGCGGGGATCCGGGTAAAATCCGCTTGAGGGTCGGTTCTGAACGCCATGTCCACCGAACCGTAATCGGTGGTCAGCATGGCATAGGCGGAGCTGAAGCCTTCCATCGGATATAAAAGCAGCGTCAATCCGGAGGGGTGGTCAATTTTCTGGTAGCTTTCCTGTACGCGCTCCGAACGGATTTCCTGTTTCATTGGTCCTGTCCCTCCTTTTTGGCGGCCAAGAAGAACACCGTGTCCAAAGTGATTTGGGAAGCGGCCGCCTGAATCTCATCTTTGGTGATCCGGGAAACCTTCCCGGCATTTTCCAGCGGTGATTCGTCAGACCCGCTTAAAATCTGGGTCAGATACCAGTTTTCCAGCCCGCTGAGGGTATCGACAGTGGATTTCAGCGCATTGTTGATGGTCAGGATTGTTGATTCCAGCTCGCTGTCATCAAACGCGCCTTGTTTTACCAATTCCAACTGATGCAGGATTTCTTCCTGCGCCTTTTGCTCGTTGCCGGTTTCCACCCCGCTGTCCACCATCATCATGCCGCTGGCCTTGTCATACCTGGCAGCGCAGTAGTAACACAAGGAAAGTTTCTCCCGCACATTTTGAAACAGGCGGGAAAACGGCGTGCCCCCGTACAAGGCCACCATCATTTTCATGGCGTTGACCTGGTCCGGCGACGTGGTTTCGCCGGTTCGAAAACCCATGACCAGCTTGCCCTGCGCAATATCCATGTCCTCGCGGACCGTCCGCACCTCTTTGGCGCTGGCATGGGGCAAAGAAGGATCATACGCGACCGGCTGGCGCTGCGTTTCGGCAAAGCGTGCAGAAAACACCGCTTCTGCCGCCGAAGGGTCACCGCAGCCGATAAACAAAATTTCAACCGCCGCCCGGCACAAAATCTCCCGATACGCGTCAGTCGCGCTCTTGGCCGTGATCTGCTTCGCTTTTTCCCGGGTGCCGTATTTTTTCACCGCCAAGGGGCTGCCGCCAAACATCAGGGAAATACACTTTCCAATGGCGTATTCCCGCTTATCGTTAAATTCCGATTCAATGGTATCGATCAGATTTTGCCGCTCCAGCCGAACGTCCTCTTCCGAAAACAGGCCGTTTTCCAGATAAGGGTCAAACAGCATCCCGCAGGCCAGATTTGCGCATTCCTGCACCAACGGTTCCCCTGCAATGCTGTACCGGTCATCCAACGATTGGACAGACAGATTGATGATTTGATAAGCGCCGTATTTGCGCACGTCGCCGTCCACAACCGCGCCGTACAGATCGCACAGCTTTTCGTTCAGCCGGGTAAAATCGGGGCAGTCTTTGTATCGTAAACGCAGCAAAAAGGGAACAATCGCCCGATTGGCCGCCGTCTCTTCCTCTAACGGGAGCACCAGGTTTACAGAAATACGGTTGGATTTAAACTTGGGATCGGTAATGGCGGTAAAATACACGCCGTCGCCAATTTTTTTTCGTTTAATGCTGTCATTCATTGATCCAAACTCCATTCCGCCGTCAAACGGCTGATATCATTCGGTTTTATTGTATCCACGGGAAAGCAGCAAAACGCCGGCAACCATAAAAAGTACGAATCGACAGCGTTTTTTCTTTCGCCTTTCTACAACAGGATAAGTGTATTATAGCACAGGCCGTTTCGTTCTTCCATGGATTCCGATCAGAAAAAACTGAACAATTTGTAAAATCCGGGCCGATTCCGGATGAAAAAAGCCGGCGCTGATAAAGCGCCGGCTTTGCCCATATCAAAACTATCTGATTTTGGATTTGACTTTCGCAGCCTTGCCCACTCTGTCTCTGAGGTAGTACAGTTTCGCGCGGCGAACACGTCCCTGACGAATAACCTCCACTTTATCCACACTCGGGGAATGGAGCGGGAAAACTCTCTCTACGCCGCATCCGTGGGATACGCGGCGAACGGTAAAGGTCTCAGCAACACCGCCGTGTTTCTTGGCGATGACAGTACCTTCAAATACCTGGATTCTCTCTCTGTCGCCCTCTTTGATCTTAACGTGAACTCTTACAGAGTCACCGACATCAAAGGAAGGGACTTCCGCTTTCAGGCTGTCCTGTGCAATCAGTTTCAAAGCATCCATTTTTATATCCTCCTAATATTTTCAGACGTTCGTACCCATTAAAAGAATGACAGAGGACCGTCCGCTTTAATGTCACGGCAAACGCCGGGCACCAACTCCCGTCGCGGAATACGACGGCGCATAATGCCTAATTATGTTACCATATCTCTTTCAAAAAAGCAAGGGGTTACGCGAAATTCTTTTCGTCTTTGGTGAAAACCGCTGTTTTTTTCACTGCCAGCTGGTCGATCAGCATTCCCGTTTGCTGCCCGAATGCGTCCAATACCAGCGTGGGGTTGATGTTCAGCTCATTTCCCGCCGGCAGCTTTACCGTGAGCAGCACCTCATCCCCATCCGGCCTGATCTTCAGATCATGCAGATACTGTTTGAGCGAAATTTCCTTCTCACCCTTTTTGGTCCGTTTCATGGCGGTGATTTCGGGCTGTGCAAAAAATGCCTCCAAGATCCGGATTGCCTGTTTTGGATCCGTATCGGCCAGCGCCAGTCGGACCTCATAGGCCGCCAGCGCAATGTCCGCCGCCTTATAAACCGGCGGCGCGGCGGCATAAGCGTTTAATCCCATGGGCAGAACACGGTTGAGCCGGCTGACAATCTCCGCCGGGTCCATCTCCCCCATCAGCCGAAAGTCCACGCATTCGCATACGCTTTCATAGCCAAGAGCCAGCGGCAACGGGAAAGTCAGGTACGCATGGGGATTAAACCCTTCGGTAAACCACAGCGGGATACCCGCCCGCTTCATCGCCCGCTGAAAGCAGCGGTTGATATCCAGATGGGAAATGTATTTGGCCGTACCGGTTTTTTGGTAAAATACCCGCATCGGTTCCATCAAAAACAGCTCCTTCCTATCAGGCAGTTGGCGCCGCAGCCGGAACATTTCTCACGGCAGTTTGGGGTAGGGACATCCGCGTGGGCCTTTTGGTTTTCACGGATCAAAAACTGCTTGGTCACACCGTAATCCAGATGATCCCAGGGCATGATCTCGTCATAGGAACGGGTCCGGTTGGCATAAAAAGTCCCGTCGATTCCGTTTTTCTCAAAAGCCGCCATCCAGGCATCATAGTTAAAATGCTCGGTCCAGCCATCCAGCTTGCATCCATTTTTCCAAGCATCCTCCAGTACGGCGCACAGCCGCCGGTCGCCCCGGGCCAACACCGCCTCCAAAAAGCTGGTTTTGGACTCATGATAATTGATGCGGATTTTTTTGCTGCGGTTATATCCAACCATATGATGCTGTTTTTCCCGCAGCATCTCTTCCGTATCCTGCGGCTCGAATTCAAACGGCGTAAAGGGTTTCGGCACAAAGCATGCCAGGCTGACCGTAACATTGACGCCTTTCCCCTTGGGCTTATCCGGCAGGCTGTAAAACAAATCCACAACCTTTTGTGCCAGATCCACGACCCCTTCGATATCTTCTTTTGTCTCGGTGGGCAGCCCCATCATAAAATAAAGCTTCACCGAAGTATACCCGCCCTCAAAAGCCGTGCGGCAGGTGGCCAGCACCTCTTCTTCGGTGACATTTTTGTTGATGACGTCCCGCATCCGCTGGGTGCCCGCTTCCGGAGCGAAGGTAAGGCCGCTTTTCCGCACTTTTGTAATTTTCTCCATCAGGCTGGGAGAAAAGTTGTCGATCCGCAAAGACGGCAGCGACAGGTTGACCTTATCCTGTTCCGTCCAGGGGAGCATCTGCTCCAGAAGATCCTCCAGCTGGGAATAGTCGCTGGTGGACAACGACGACAGCGAAATCTCATCATATCCGGTGGACGCGCATAAATCACATCCGTTTTTGTTCAGGGTCTCATAGTTTTTCTCCCGGAACGGCCGGTAGATGAATCCGGCCTGGCAGAACCGGCAGCCGCGGATGCAACCGCGGAACAGCTCGATCACCGCCCGGTCATGGACCGTTTCCAAAAACGGCACCACAAAGCTGTCCGGGAAAAAGACGCGGTCGATATCCTTGATAATGCGCTTGTGCACAACAGCGGGCGCGCCCTCCCGGGGCGTTACCGATTGGATGGTGCCGTCCTCCTTGTAGGAAACATCGTACAACGAGGGAACGTATACGCCTTCGATTCCAGCCACACGGCGCAGATACTCCTCACGGCTCCAGCCTTCTTTCTTTGCCTGTAAAAACAGGTGAGCCAGCTCCAGATTGACCTCTTCTCCCTCTCCTAATACAAATAGGTCGATAAAATCGGCAAGCGGCTCCGGATTACAGGCGCAAGGCCCTCCCGCCACAACCATCGGCGCCAGGCTTGTCCGCTGGGATGTGCGCAGGGGGATGCCGGCCAGATCCAGCATATTGAGGATCGCCGTATAAGACATCTCGTATTGCAGCGTGAAGCCCACCATATCAAAATCCCGAATCGGGTCGCGGCTTTCCAATCCAAACAGCGGGATACCCTCTTTGCGCATCAACGCTTCCATATCGGTATCCGGCGCGAAAACCCGCTCGCACCACATATTTTCTTCCCGGTTATACAAAGAATACAGAATCTTCATTCCCAGATGGGACATCCCCACTTCGTACAGGTCAGGAAAGCAAAAAGCAAAACGGAAATCCACTTTGGACGGGTCCTTTACCACACTGTTGAGTTCCCCGCCGGTATAGCGTCCGGGCTTTTGTACTTTCATAAAAATTTTTTCCAGTTGAGAATTCATGGTCTTTCTCCCGTTCTATCACATTTTCAGCTGTTTCAAATTTTTATTATATAGAAAGTTATCCCAGAATGCAATCT
>JBJEQT010000173.1:0-6263 GCA_051881895.1 Oscillospiraceae bacterium | reverse complement strand
TGTCATTATCATGGTAATAAGCATAGGCGTAGCTGGCAGAGAAAAGCATAATCAGGCCAAATGTCAGCAGGAGAAGGACCAATACCAAAAAGGTAACGTCCATGTTGCCTCTGCCCGTCGGACGCGGCTTTTTGCTTTGCGCGTTCTGTTTTTGCTCCATCCAAGCTTCCCTCTTTTCAGATAAAATCCCCTTATAACGACACGATCCACCAAACGGCCAGCGCACATCCTACTGCGGTGACCAAAGAAAATACCCCTACGATCTTTACTTCGCTCCAACCGCTCATCTCAAAATGATGATGGATGGGGCTCATCTTAAAAATCCGCTTGCCGGTGAGCTTGAAAGATGCTACCTGCAGCATAACAGAAAGAGTCTCAACCAAATAGATGATCCCTATCATAGCGATTAAAAACGGCAAGCCCAATCCAAAAGCCATGGCAACGACCAGTCCCCCCAGGAACATGGAACCGGTATCCCCCATAAAGACCTTGGCCGGATGGAAGTTCCACACCAGAAAGCCCAGCATCGCGCCGGCTACCGCCACCGCGAGAAGCTGCATTTCATAAACTGACAGCAGAGCCGCTATGATCATAAATCCCAGCGACGCCACAAAAGTCACCGAACTTGCCAAACCGTCGATGCCGTCGGTCAGGTTTACTGCGTTGACCGTTCCCACGATCAGGATAAACAGCGCGATCGGATAATAAAATAAGCCCAGCTCCAAACTGCCGATAAAAGGAATCCGCAGCACAGTGGAAGTATCCCCCGCCAGGTAAAGAATAATCAAATAAATGGCTGCAATCAGAATCTGCATGATCATTTTCTGGCCGGCGGTAAGGCCTAAATTCCTTTTTTTAACTACCTTGATATAGTCGTCTACAAAGCCTAAAAAAGCGAATGCCAGCGCCATGACCACTCCGGCAAACAGGCGGGTGCCAAAAATCGGAGAAATCTCGTTTTCCCCGCCGCCTGCAGTCATATAAACCAGATATCCGACGGTAACCGAAACCAGCACGCCGGCAATAAACAGAAAGCCGCCCATGGTGGGGGTACCCTGTTTATTTTTGTGCCACACCGGCCCGATATCCAGAATGGTCTGACCATATTTCACTTTCCGCAGCAGCGGAATCAGCCAGAATCCCATCAAAGCGGTAATGCCAAACGCCAGTAATGCTGTCATCAAAATGATAAACGTCCTCATAATACGCCCCTATCCGCCGCCCCGCTGCAGCATGTTGTCATTGACTGCGGGATATCAGGTTTTAAGCTTGCTGATAAATCGCTTCCACCAGGGTCTCCAGCGCCATTCCATGGCTGCCTTTCACCCAGAGGATATCACCTTTCTGCACTTGGGAAATCACATGGTCCGTCAATGCCTGCTTTTGTGAGAACCAGACTGTATCCGGAACCCCTGCAATTTGGGCTTCTTCCACAATCAGTTTTGCCATCTCCCCATAGGCGTAGACCGCGTCCAAATGCGTTTGCCCCGCCAGCTGGCCAATCATTCGGTGCGCCTGCTGTGACAGATGGCCCAGTTCCAGCATATCTGCCAGCACGGCGATTCGCCGGCCGGTGCAGGGCATCCCTGCTAATGTCGTCAGCGCTGCCTTCATCGATTCCGGCCCTGCGTTATAGCAGTCCTCCACGACGGTAAAGCCATGGAAAGGCGTGATCTTCTGCCGCCAGCCGGTCACCTGATATTTTTCCAACGCCGCAGCCGCTTCCTTGGGATCCATCCCCAGGCAGACGCCCACGCCGAATGCCGCCAGCGCATTGAGCACATTGTGCCGGCCCATACAAGGAATATGCGCCGCATATTTTTCGCCCTGATAGCAGATAGTGAAGGTTGTGCTTCCCATCAGGACAACCAGATCCTTTGCCGTGATCTGGCAGTCTTTATTTTCAATGCCGTAAAATATCACTTTGAGACCCGGATTTTCATAGCCCCAAAGCAAGGGGTCGTCTCCGTTAAGCAGCAAGGGCGAGCCCTCCCGCAGGCCCTGCACAATCTCCAGTTTGGCGCGGCGAATATTCTGCTGGCTTCCCAGGCGCTCCATGTGGGAAACGCCGATATTGGTGATCACGCCGATTTGCGGCAGTAAAGTGGTAGCCAGTTCCTCAATTTCACCCAAGGCGGTCATGCCCATTTCGATCACCGCCGCCTGATGCGCCGGAGTCAATTCCAGCAGGGTCTGGGGCATCCCGATATTATTGTTGAGATTCTCCTTCGTTGTCAGCGTATGATACTTCTGCCGCACCACTGCCGCGATCATCTCCCGGGTAGTGGTTTTTCCCACGCTGCCGGTAACGCCTATTGCCACCGGGTTGATTTTTATCCGATGCAGCCGCGCCAACGCCCGCAGCGCCCGCTCGGTATTTCCCACATACAGGGTCTTTTCCGCAGGTTCTGCGCCCTGTTTGTGCGCCACCGCCGCGACCGCGCCTTTTTCCAGCGCTTCGGCAATAAAGCGATGCCCATCGAAGACCTCGCCTTCCAATGCGATAAACAGACATCCAGGGGTGATTTTTCTGGAGTCGGTCACAATTTCGCTCACGGTGCCAAACAATTTTTTATCCGCGCAGATCCACTCACTGATCTCGCTTAAGGAATAGCCGCTCAAAAAACTCCCTCACTTCCTGTGCTGGCGCTGTTCAGACAAAATCCGCGCCACAACTTCCTTCTCGTCAAAATGGATGGTGCCATACCCCAGCACCTGATAATCCTCGTGCCCTTTCCCTGCCAGTACCAGCACATCGCCGGGCTGGGCATGGGCCAATCCCCATTCAATCGCGCTGTAGCGGTCCGGAATCACTTCATACGGGACCGACGTTCCCGCAAAACCGGGCAGCGCCTGTTCGATGATTTTGATTGGATCCTCCCGCCGGGGATTATCCGAGGTCAAAATGATATAATCCGCATACTTTGCCACCGCTTCGGCCATATGGATCCGTTTGGATGGATCCCGTTCCCCGGGACAGCCAAACAGCACCATCAGCCGGTTTTTGACAAATGGCTTCAAGGCAGGCAGCACCTTCTCCAAGCCGTCTGGCGTGTGGGCGTAATCCCGGATGACTGTAAAATCCGTATCCGTCTGAAGCACCTCTGTCCTCCCCGGTATGCCCGGGCAGCCGGACAAACCGTCGCATACCTGCTGCATATCCAATCCCAGAATCATCGCCGCCACGCCGGCAGCCATCGCGTTGGCCACCGAGAATTCGCCCGGCATGGAAAAGCTGACCCGCCCGATTTGGGCGTTTCCCACGATGGTAAACCGATTGCGGTCCACAGAGGGACGGATATCCTTTGCGGTGAAATCCGCTGTATCCGCATGGATGGAAAAGGTCGTTACCGGACAGGAGACTTCCTGCGACAGTCTTCGCCCATAATCATCGTCTATATTGATCACTGCCGCGTCGGACAGGTCAAACAGCTTTTTCTTCGCCTGATAATAGTTTTCCATGGTGACATGATAGTCCAAATGGTCCTGGGTCAGATTGGTGAAAACCCCTACTGCAAACCGGCATCCGGCCAGCCTCTTTTGGTCCAGCGCGTGGGAAGAAGTCTCCATCACCACATATTCGCAGCCAGCCTGGGCCATACGCATAAACAGTACATGCAGCTCTCCCGGGTCCGGCGTGGTATTTTTCGCCGGCAGGACCATATCGCCGATCTCGTTATGAATCGTACCGATCAGCCCCACCTTTTTACCGGCCGATTCCAGAATATGCTTGATCAGGTAGGTGCAGGTGGTTTTGCCGTTGGTGCCGGTAATGCCGATCAGCTTCAGTTTTTGGGCAGGATTTCCGTAGAAATTGCTGCACAAAATACCATAGGCTTCCCGGCTGTCTGCCACCAAAATCTGGCGGTCCAGCCCCAGATCCCGCTCACAGACCACTGCGGCGGCGCCTTCTTTCAGCACCTGTCCGGCAACGGTGTGTCCGTCAAACCGGGCGCCTGCGATGCAAACGAATAAGCACCCCGGCGTGATTTGCCTGGAGTCACTGGTCAGCCGGTCGATTTCCAGATTTTCTATATTTCCTGTAAACGGAACATTTTTCATCAGGTCAAAAAGCTTCAAATTGTTTACCCCCTTTATGAATTGGGGAATGCATTTTCTTTCTGTCTGCATTCTGCCGCACATTTTATTTTATCATATTTGCGGCCCGAATCATGGCAAAACCTGCCATCTGTTAAGGACTTTCATTGGCCGATGTGTCTCCCACCTGCTGCACGGTCACTGTGACAACCGTTCCTGGCTGAACTTTCTCATCCGGCAGAGGCGACTGGCTCACCACCTGGGTCTGCACATTGTCCGGGAAGTCCCCTTCGATTTTAATATTCAGTCCTGCGTTTAAAATTGCCGCATTGGCCTGTTTTCCCGTTTTTCCCAACACATTGGGCACTGACACATTTTCCGCAAGTTCTGTTTCGTCCGTATAAAGAATCACCGTGCCGCCGTAAGGGATTTCATACCCGGCCTGCGGCACCTGCTTCAGCACCGAATCTCCCTCGCCGACAATACGGGCCTTGAGTCCCGCGTCGATTAACTGAGCCTGGGCTTCCTCCAGCATAACGTCAGTCAGATCGGGTGTTTCCACGCTGGTATCCTCATCCACGTCTAATTCCGCCTCGAAGCCCAAATAAGGTAAAATATCCGCCAGCATATTTTTGACAATCGGGGCCGCGATGGTAGAACCGTACGGATCGTCCAGTTTCGGTTCGTCCAGCATGACCAGAATCGCGATTTGCGGGTCATCCGCCGGCGCAAAGCCCACAAAGGAAAGGATCTTCCACTCACTGTCATTGGCGCCCAATTTTTCGGACGTACCGGTCTTGCCGCCGATCCGGAAGCCGGGCAATTGCGCTTTTCGGCCGGATCCGTCGGACACAACGCTCTCGCAGAGCGCTCCCATCGTGGCGCTGGTCTCGTTGGAAATGACCTGGCGCTTTACCACCGGAGTGGTTTCCGAAACCACATTCTTGTCTTCATCCACAATTTGCTTTACCACATAAGGCTGCATCAGTTGCCCGCCGTTGACCGCCGCGGAAACCGCCGTGATCAGCTGCAGCGCCGTTACTTTAAAAGTTTGTCCGAAAGAGCTGCTGGACAGCTCTGTAATACCGAAATCCTCATCCGAATGATAAATGCTGTTTGCTTCTCCGGGCAAATCAACGCCGGTCGTCTGCGTCAGCCCGAAAGCGTTGAAATACTCCCGGAATTTTTCTTTGCCCAGCGCCTGCCCATAGGAAATGAACGCTGGGTTGCAGGAGTTCTGCAAGGTTTGGGCAAAATTCTGAGTTCCATGCCCGGCCAGCTTCCAGCAGTGATAGGTCACGCCGCCGGATTCGTAAGAACCGGTGCAGGTAAAAGAGTTGTTCAGGCCGACAATTTTTTCTTCCAACACCGCGGAGGCGGTGATGATTTTAAAAACCGATCCCGGCTCATACGGGTCGGAAATCGCCTTGTTTCTCCACTGGGCATACTGCGCTTCCAGCAGGGCTTCCTGCCGGGCGTCCTCGTCGGTGATAGCATCCAGCTGAGCCTGCACATTTTCATCATAAATCGTGTTGGGCGAATTGGGGTCAAAATCCGGTTTGGTACTCATGGCCAGAATTTCCCCGGTTTTTACGTCCATAACGACCGCGCAGGCTTTGTTCTGCACCTCGTGTTCAATCACTGCCTGCTCCAAATGCTTATCGACAAACCGCTGAATATTAATGTCAATGGTCAGCACCAAATCATTCCCGTTCTGGGCTTCGTACATTTTTTCGTATTTAAAGGGCATATCGGTTCCCCAGGCATTTTTCGCAGATACGATTTGGCCGTTGGTCCCGCTTAAAGCGCCGTCATAGTAAGCCTCCAGCCCATAAGCGCCCTGATTTTCGCTTCCGGTAAAGCCAAGCACTGTTGAGGCCAGCGTTCCGTAAGGATAATACCGCTTATAATCCTCTTCCAGGCCCACACAGGTAATATTGTTTTCCGTAACAAACTTGGTTACTTCGTCGGCAAGAGGCCGCTCGATCTTCTTTTTGATGATCTCGTAATATGTATTGCGCTGGGATTTTTCCAACACGAACTCTTCCGAAACGTCCAGGATTTCTGAAAGCCCTTCGGCAATCAACTGCCGCTCTTCTTCCGAATCGATATCCACCGGCGACAGGTAAACAGTCCAGACGGTTCCGCTCATGGCGAGGATTTCGCCGTTTCGGTCGTAGATCGTGCCTCGCTGGGCGCTGAGGCTGGTCACCCGCATCTGCTGG
>JBJEQT010000172.1:0-6315 GCA_051881895.1 Oscillospiraceae bacterium | reverse complement strand
CCTTCACGGTTAGAATGTCATCTCCCACCGCGAATGGCGCCGAACCGACAGACAGGTAAGGGAAAAATGTTCGGGTTTTTCTTTTGAGATTCCACTCCTTTATCAGGTTTTGGTAACATGCTTCGGCATCCGCATTTTCATTTAACAAAACACAAAACTCATCTCCGCCGATCCGGTAGCAGAAACCATCTTTCGAATATGCTTTTTTGATGCAGTCTGCAATCTCTTTCAGGCATTGGTCTCCAATCAAGTGACCGTACTGGTCATTTACCTGCTTAAAATCATCGATATCAAAACGACCAGTGTTCCGTTTTGCGATAATGCGTCCGTCTTGTTCAAGTAACTGTTCTGGTTCAACAGCCCGGTAAGCCCGTCCAATTGCTGCCACATGCCGTTACAATAGGTGAAGAAAAGGATTGCCAGAAGAGATACGCATAACCAGGTGACATGCAGCTGCGGAAAAATGACCTGTACCATCGTCCCAGCCAATAGGAATACAGCAATGGGGTAAACACTGTTTTTGCTTTTGCTTTGATACATGCCGGCAACCCGAATCGCTATGACCAGCAGATAAAGGATGCTGGCAAAATAGACGGCAATGTACATTCCAAAAAAGCTTTCCCGCCGGTATTGGTTGTTTTGATCAATATAAAAAATGATCTTGCACGGATAGGTGATTGCCAATAATAGCAGATAGGCCGCTTCAGCAAAAAGGGCATATCTGGTGCTTTTATTTTTCTCCAGGGCAGAAGCAAGAAAAATCGGGACTGCCGGCGTCAACCCAAAGCCCAGATAATTTGCCAAAAGATTGACCCAACGAAAGGATACCGGCTTTTTATCCACAACAATGGTAATGACCTCTAAAATGGAAATGGCGATAATCAGTACAAAAGACCGGATAAACCAGATTCTTCTTTGTTTGTTCAACGTTTCATTACACTTGGTAAGGATGCACATGATTGCCAGAACGAATACATCAATGATTGTAATGATGAAAAAGTAGTAGTCCATTTACATATTACCTGCCTATATGATTTGCATCAAGAAACAAAGACATCTGTTATGCCCTATCCGAACACGTGTTGGCATCGCTGCGTGACAACAACACGACGCACTCTACATGTGCGGTGCGGGGGAACATATCCACCGCCTGCAATTTGACCACCCGATAACCGTGCTGACACAGAATCGCTGCGTCCCGGGCGGCTGTAGCGCTGTTGCAGGAGATCATGACAATTCGCTCCGGCGACATTTGCTGCCCGATGGTCTCCAGCAAAGCTGCGTCGCATCCTTTGCGCGGCGGGTCCAGCACAACAATATCCGGATGCAGCCCTTCTTCCGCCAGCGTTTTCGCCGCGCCGGCCGCATCGTCACATAAAAAACGCGCGTTATGAATATCGTTTCTCTGGGCGTTTTCTTTGGCGTTTTCCACAGCTTCCTTTACAATCTCCACGCCAATGACCTCACGGACCCGGTGGGCCATGGAAAGTCCGATGGTGCCTGCGCCGCAGTACAGATCCAGCAGCCGTTCCTGTCCGGTGAGCCCGGCAAAGTCGGCGGCGATTCGGTAAAGCTTTTCGGCGCCGCTGCGGTTGACCTGATAAAAAGACAGGGGTGACAGCTCGACCTTTACGCCGCATAAAACATCCGAAATGGTGGGCTTCCCGTACAAAACGCGGCAATCGCGGCCCAGAATGACATTGGTTTTTGCCGTGTTGCAGTTAAGCTGAATGGAAACAATTTGCGGAAAAGCTGCTGTCAGTTTTTCAATCAGCGTATCCGCATGGGGAAGTTGCTGCCCATTGACAACCAGGCAGACCATAACTTCTCCGGTTTTCTCCCCCCAACGCAGGAATAAGTGCCGGACAAGACCCTGGTGGGACTGCTCGTCGTAAACGGAAATGCGGTATTGCTCCAGAAAATCCCGTATCAGGGTAAGAATTTCGCCGAAAAAGGGCGGCTGCAAATCACAAAAACAGTTTTCGATGACACGATGGCTGCGGGGCGCGAAAAAGCCGATTTGAATTTTGCCATCCGGCCCCAGCCTGACGGGATACTGCGCCTTGTTCCGATAGGCGTTTTGAGCGGGCGAGGGCTGAATGGGAAGCGGCGCAAGATCGATTTTGCCGATGCGGCGAAAATGCTCTGTTACCCAGTTTTGCTTGATCCGGCATTCCGCGGCGTAGGAAATGTGCCGTAAAGAACAGCCGCCGCATTGCCGGGAAACGGGACAGGCGTCTTCCGCACGGTCGGCAGAAGGCTTCAGAATGGTTTCGATAATGCCATAAGCGTAATTTTTTAAGACCTTGACGATCCGCACTTTCAACTGGTCGCCGACCGCTGAGCCGGGGACAAAAACAGCGATCCCCTCATATCGGCCAACGCCGGAGGCTTCATTGGTGATATCGGTGATGGTCAAAGAAATCAAATCATTTTTTCGCAGCATATTTTTGGCCTTTCTCCGGCATAGGATAAAAAGCCGGATGTTTGTTTCGTTGTGAATTTGCCAGAAGAAATTTGGAAAGCAAGCAGCGGCGCCAGTTCCTATCACGGGATGCTTTTACTGCCCGGCTTCTTCCAAAACGCAATCGGCTGCCGCTTGGCAGCATGATAAGATTGATGTTATTATAGCATAAACCAGTGCGGTGAAAAAGCTTTCGCCGGCCTTCGATAAAACTTTTGAAAAAGCTGTAACAGATTGCCTGCAGGCGGGGTGTAAAATTTATAGGACTGTATGTGACGGGTATGTGAACATTTTCCGCCGCATTCGTGTTTGTGATAGGTGTGAACGAAACCGCAAAAAGCGGAATCTGGCGGATACGGGAGGGAAAGCCTTGGAAAAAACGCCTTTTATTGAAATCAGAGGCCTGCGAAAGGTGTATAAGTTGGGCAAGGAGCAGGTCGTCGCGCTGGATGATATCAATCTTACGATCGAGCGCGGAGAAATTTGCTGCATTTTGGGTACCTCCGGATCCGGCAAGTCCACGCTATTGAACATGATGGCAGGTCTGGAGCGGCCGACAAAAGGCCAGGTGCTCTATTCGGGTAAGGACGTTACCCGTTTTGACGAGCGGCGCTGGGCGCTGTTCCGCCAGAAAAATATTGGGTTTGTGTTCCAGTCTTACAACCTGATGGCCGGCCTTTCCGGAATCGAAAACGTGGCGATGCCGCTGATGTTCCGCGGGATGGACAAAGACAAGCGGACCCGCATCGCCAAGGAGATGCTGCGGGAAGTGGGCCTGGGCAACCGCATGAAGCATAAGCCGACCCAGATGTCCGGCGGCCAGCAGCAGCGTGTCGGTATTGCCCGCGCGTTTGTGACCAAGCCGAAAATTGTTTTCGCCGACGAACCTACCGGCAACCTGGACTCAAAAACCACCACGGAAGTGATGGAGCTGATGGTCAATAAGTCCCGGGAAAACAATCAGACGTTTATTCTGGTCACCCACGACAACGGGATCGCCCGCTACGCCGACCGCATTGTGACCATCGTGGACGGCAGAATCGTCCGGGATGAAAAGAACGAGTCCATCGCCCGGACCAAGGAAGAAGCTGCCTGCGAAAACAGCCGGGAATCCCGGCGGCAGGCGGACCAGGAGGAAGCCAAAGTTTCCGCGCCGATTCCGGCAGAAGAGGCCGCGGCGAATATGAGCACAGAAGGAGCAGAGTGATGAAACGGATCATTAGTTTAGGTTTAGCGGCACTGATTTTGCTTGGCACCCTCACCGGGGTTCTGATGTCAGCGGTGTATGCAGAGGAGACTTCCGGCGCTGTTGATGACGGAACTGGCGGGAGACCCAATATTTTGACCAGCGATGGGATTCTGATTGAAAGCTATCGCTATACGAACCGGACGTTGTCGCTCGTTCTTGTCGACACCAATGTGTCTTACGATTCCGGTACAACAGAATTTAAGGAATTTTATGCGGCCTTGCTGACAGGGAATTTTTATCCTAAAAATTCCAGCATTACTTCTGTGGCGGAAGTAAAAAACGATGAGCCTGGGGAGAAGAACCTAAGGTACAAAGTGGAATTTAAAGATGTCAGCTTTGACGGCAACGGAACGGAAGTAAAGTTCCGTATGTACTATAAATACCCCTCCGATTCGGATGCGGATTTTTACGAATATGTCGTATCCGCGGACCTGTCCCGTTATACGCCCACACCAGATGACGGCCCCGGGGCGCTGGAACCGGATCCCACCGTCCCGGACCCGGCGACTCCCTATATCCTGGTCCAGAATTACAACTACGGCGGCTCGGACGTGGCAGCCGGCTCTGATTTTTCGTTGAACGTAAACTTTTATAATACCAGCGCCAATATTACGCTGGAGAATATCATCATGAAAGTGGAGCCTACCACCGGCCTTTCGATTACCGGTGCGTCCAACACCTATTATATTCCTACGCTGGAGAAAAAAGGCTCCATGACCAAATCCATTCCCCTCAAGTGCCTGACCAGCGCCGCGGCGGGAAATGAGTCGGTCCATATCACGTTTAGTTATGAATATGTGGCGAACAACACCCGCCAGAGCAGATCTTCGGAGGAGACCATCTCCATTCCCGTCGAGCAGGTGGAACGCTTTGAGGTCGAATTGACAGAGGTCCCGACCATGATCTGGCCCGGAGACAACGCTAACGTAGTGCTCAATTACGTCAACAAAGGCCGGGCGGATATTTATAACCTGACAGCGACGATTGAGGGGAATATCGACGACCCCAACCAGGTGCAGAATCTTGGCAATATCAAAGCGGGCGATTCCGGTACCGCGAAATTCTCCGTTTCCTCGTCGGAGGCAGGGGGAATGATTTCGGCGATTATCACCGTTACATATGAAAATGAAAAAGGCGACGTATCTACCATCACCAAGAATTTTACCTGTGAGGTTTACGATAACAGCGGCGAGATCATCGATCCCGGCTTTGACCCTGGCTTTGACCCCGGTTTTGAACCGATAGAAGAGGATACTGGCATGCGCTGGTGGCAATGGACTTTGTTTGGCATCGGCTGCCTGGCAGTAGGCGGCGTGTCCGGTACCTGGTCCTTTTTAAAGACCAAGCTGAAGAGAGAAGAGGCTGACGATGAAGATATCTGATCAGATCGCAATGTGCCTTCAGAACCTCTCCCGGCGGAAAGTCCGCACCGCGCTGACGACCATGGGGGTGGTGATCGGTACCTGCGCTATCGTGGTCATGATCTCGCTGGGTGTGGGCCTTCAGAAAAGCCAGGAGGCTATGCTGGCCCAGATGGGCGATCTGACCAAAATCGAGATTTATAACTACAGTGGCGGGAATGGGGAGAGCAGCATCCCGAATCTGGATGACAGCGTGATCGAACAGATTGCCGCTTACGATCATGTGGATGTGATCACGCCGGTGGTCCAGGCGGATTGGGGGAAAATCACCATTCAGTGCGGGGATTACCAGTACAGCGACGGTATTTACGGCGTTTATCCGGATGCGCTGGAAAAGCTGGGATACGAGCTGAAAGAGGGAAAGTTTCCCACAGGCAAGGAAAAAGAGTATACGCTCCTGTTCGGAGAATATGGCCCGTTCAGCTTTTATAATCCCAATGGCAATGGCGAATGGTACGATCCCTATGGCGGAGATGATCCGCCGGTCGATATTTTCAGCGACCCCATTACCATATCGGTCGGCAATCAGGATATGGAGCAAAATACCAAGCAGCCGGAGCAGCATGAGGCGTCGGTCAGCGGTTTGCTGATCGGTGACTGGAATAAAGGATACGAAACCGTTTACGGCGCCTTTTTATCCATTGACCAGCTGTATGAGCTGTATCAGGAATATGATGATTTCAACGGGATTTCTTCTTCCTCCAGCGCCGCGTTCAACCCGCGCAAAATAAACTACAACCGTGTTTATGTCAAAGTGACCGACATGAAATATGTGGATGAAGTGGAAACCAAGATCAAGGACTTGGGCTACGACACTTACAGCATGGAAACGGTTCGGAAACCCATGCAGGAGCAGGCCAATAAGATGATGCTGATTCTGGGCAGCCTGGGCGGCATTTCGCTGTTGGTAGCGGCCATGGGAATTACCAATACAATGATCATGTCCATCTATGAGCGCACCCGGGAAATCGGCATTATGAAAGTTCTGGGGTGTGTAGTCGGCGATATCCGTACCGTTTTTTTGATGGAAGCGGGCCTCATCGGGTTCGGAGGCGGTGTGATCGGCGTGATTTTAAGCTTTGCCATCTCGTTGGTGCTCAACATGCTGGGCGGGGGAGGCCTCGGCGGCATGATGGGAGGCTATTATTACGGCGGATCAGGCACCGGGCAGATATCCGTTA
>JBJEQT010000171.1:0-6336 GCA_051881895.1 Oscillospiraceae bacterium | reverse complement strand
GCCTTTTTGCTCAAAAAGATATTGGAAGAATGCTTTTGCCGCCTCAAAGGCGTAGCCCTTTCGCTGATAGGCTTCGTTCAGCATCCAACAAGGGCTGAACGTATCCTTGTCGTCTCCTTCCGGATGCGCTTCGATCTCGCCTATGACCTTACCGGTTTCTTTTAAAACAATGGCAAAGCAATATTCGGCATCTTGGCTGCGCTTTTGCGCGCCCAATCTGGCCTGTTCAAGGGAGCACAGGCGCATATCCATAAAACAGTTTACCTTGGGGCAGGAGAGATATTCCAGCAGATCGCCGGCGTCTTCTTCACGAAATGTCCGCAGAATAAGCCGGTCTGTATGAATCATCATGGTTGTGAACCTCCTAATCTTTGTTTGGTTTATTTCGCACCGGATGATTTCCTTCAAAAGATCCTGAAAGGCTTATCCGGCGAAAGGGAATAACCGAAGCGATGAACGGTCAAAGACAAATGCGCTGCAAAAAGGCTTAAGAGCGAAGAAGCTGTGCGGACGCTTCTTTCTCGAATTGCTTGGTATACAGTGAAAAATAATACCCCTTTTTACGAAGCAGCTCTTCGTGCGAGCCGCTTTCGATGATTTTTCCGTCTTTGACCACCAGAATGATATCCGCGTGGCGGATGGTGGAAAGGCGGTGAGCGATCAAAAAGGAGGTGCGGCCCTTTAACAGATGCGCGATGGCGTTTTGAATCAGCTGTTCGGTTTGGGTATCGATGGAGGAGGTTGCTTCGTCCAACACAAAGATGGCAGGATCCGCCAGCACTGCCCGGGCAAAGGAAATCAGCTGCTTTTCACCGGTGGAAAGGCGGTCGCCCCCTTCGCCTACATCGGAATCGTAGCCGTTTTCCAGCTTTTTGACCACAGCATCTGCCGAAACCGCTTTCGCCGCCGCCTCAATCTGCTCGTCGGTGGCATCCAGGCGGCCGTAGCGGATGTTCTCCTTGATGCTGCCAGAAAACAGGTGCGGATTTTGCAGTACATAACCGATGTTGCTGTGCAGCCACAGCTGAGAACGTTCCCGGTAATCTTTGCCGTCGATGAGGATTGTGCCCTCGGTCGGCTCAAAAAACCGGCAGGCCAGGTTGACCAGGGTGGATTTTCCCGCGCCGGTCTCGCCCACAATGGCGACCGTCGTGCCGGCGGGGATTTTCAGATTGAAGTGTTCCAGAATGTTTTCGCTCCCGTCCGGATAACGGAAGGTCACGTCCCGAAATTCGATATCGCCGCGAATCGGTTCCCAATTTTCGGTTTTGCCTACAAAATTGTCGCCGTATTTCTCCACGACCTCCGGCGTGTCCCGGATGGCCGGCACCTCTTCCAAAAGGCCGCAGACCCGCTCGATATTGGCCTGGGCGGAGATGATGTCCGCCAGAATACGGGCAATCTGCTGAATCGGTTCAAAAATACCGACCGCGTAAGAGGTGAACGCCGAGAGAGTGCCGATTTCCATCAGCCCCTGCATAGACAGATAGCCGCCGCGGGCCAGCACCAGCGCGGTTGCCAGCGAACTTAAAAACATGATGGAGGGAATGTAGACGGCGCTGAGCATCTGGGTTTTCACCGACGCGTGGCGCATATCGGCGGTCAGAGATTTGAAATCGTTGATATTGTGTTCTTCGATGACCAGCGTTTTGGAGGTACGGGCGCCGGAAATCCCTTCGTTGAAAGCGCCGGTAATCTGGGAATTGATGCGGCGGGTCTTGCGGTTCCAACGGAGGATCTTGTTCTGGAAATAAACGGTTAAAACCGCAATCAGCGGGACGATGAGCATGATCAGCAGCGCCAGCTTCCAGTTTAACATCAGCATGGCGATAAAGACACCAAGCACGTATACAAGGCTCCACATGACATCCATCAGTCCCCAGGCGAGCATGCCGGAAATGCGGCCGGTATCGCTCATGACCCGGGCGATGAGGTAACCGATGGGGGTGACGTTGTAAAAGGAAAAAGAGAGCGTTTGCAGATGAACAAAGCAAGCGCGCTTCATATCCCGATTGGTTTTCATCTCGATAAACATGGACTGGCGGGTGCAGAGGATGACCACAACCGTTTGAAACACGATGGCCAGGCCGTAAAACGCCGTGAACCAGCCAATGCCCTCCAGCGTGCCGCCGCCGATGTAATGGTCAATCGTATAGCGCTGGAACAGCGGCATGGAAATATCGATCAGGGCCATGACGATATTCAGTACAATGACAATGCAAAGGTTGACATAATAAGGGCGAAGGAAAGGAAGCATTTTCTTCCACACCTTCAAATCAAACGGCTTATTGTATTCCTGTTCCTGGAAAACGGCCATGGGCTACACCTCCTGAGCCAGCAGCGCCTGGTCCTCCTGGGCTGTCTGGATATGGTAGATATCCCGGTAGATGCCGGGCTGGCTTATCAGCTCCTGATGAGTGCCCATTTGGGCGATTTGGCCGTTGGAAAGGACCAGGATACAGTCGGCCTTCATCAGGGTCGTAATACGATGAGAAATGAGTATGACAGTGGAGCCGCCCAGATTTTGATCCAACGCGTCGCGGATTTTAGCATCGGTCTCTGCGTCCACAGCCGACAGGGAATCGTCAAAAATCATAATGGGCGCTTGCTGCATCAGCATGCGGGCGATGGCTACCCGCTGCTTCTGCCCGCCGGACAGGGTTACGCCGCGTTCTCCCACGATGGTATCGTAGCCGCCGGCAAAGCCCATGATAGCGTCGTCTACACTGGCAATGCGGGAGGCATGACGGATTTCCTCCATGTCCGCTTCGGGGCGGGAAGCGCTGATGTTTTCCCGAATGGTCCGGGAAAACAGGAACGGTTCCTGCAGGACCATGCCGATGTTTTTTCGAAGATGGCTTAAGCGAATCGCGCGAATATCCGTTCCGCCGATGGAGATGGCGCCCCCGCCTTCGGGCAGGTCATACAGGCGGTCCAGCAGGTGCATCAATGTGGATTTGCCTGAACCGGTGCCGCCCAGAATGGCAAAGGTGGAGCCGGATTTGATGGTGAAACTGATGTCTTTGAGAATCGGCATCATCCCTTCGTAGGCAAAATTGACGTGGTCAAACACAATGTCTCCGCAAAGCTCAGGCGTCAGGCCGGCGGGATCGTCCCGTTCCTCCTCTTCCTCCAGAATGTAATTAATACGGTCGATGGAAACGCCGGCCTTGCTCATTTCGGACAGCACCCGCCCGAGGCTTCGGATGGGCCAGACCAGCGTTGCGTTGTAAGAGATAAACGCCATAAATGTACCGACTGAAATATTGCCGTTTACCGTTTCTATTGTGCCGAGAACCAGGATGGTCATGATCTGCAGGCCGGTAAACAGGTCGCCGAACCCCCAGTACATCCCCATGACGTAGCTTAGGTGAATCCACATATCGGCAAACTTGTTATTCTTTTTGTCGAACCGGTCGATCTCATACTTTTCCCGGCCAAAGGCGCGGACGACCCGCACGCCGGTCAGGTTTTCCTGTACGGCGGCGGAGAGCTGCCCCTCCGCCTCATCCGCTTTGCGAAACCGGTCAGAGATTTTGGAATAAAAAAGGAAAGAATAGGCGACGACCACAGGGACAAAGGCCAGCGCCACCCAGGTGAGTTTGGCGTTCATGGAAAACATCAGGCTCATGGCAAAAACAATCAAAAAGACGATACGGACAATTTCCAGCATCTGGCCGGAAACGAAATTGCGCACGACCTCCACATCAGAGGTGCAGCGCTGGATGACGTCGCCGGTCTGATTTTTGACATGCCAGCCGTAAGGGAGTTTTTGAATATGGGAGAAAAGCTGCTCCCGAATCCGTTGGGTAAAACCCTCCGCCCCTTTGGCGGTGAAAGTGCGGCTGAAAAAGGTGCAGAGGCCCGCGCACAGGGAAATCAGCAGGATAGCCGCCACGACCAGCCACAGATGGCCGCGGATATATTCCCGACCCCCGATTTGGTCAATGAGCGTAAGCACCGGCTGCGGAAGGCTGAATGGCTCCGTACCGATGATGGAATCCACCATGGAGCGGATCACCTGCGGGGTCAGGGAATTGAATACAGTGTGCAGCATGGATGTTGCGATTGCGAGGATGAAATATAGATAGGAGCCTTTCAGAAAACGCATGATCATGCTTTTTCGATTGGTCTTTTGTACTTTCAAGCGATCCCCTCCTTTTTGGGATTTGGAAAAGGTGAATCTGGAAAAAGCCGGTGCCCGGAACCGGCAAACCGCATTGGAAATGGGATGTACGGCAAAGACGGGGTGCCAACGTATGCTTCAGTATAAAGTATGGAGTAAGTCTAAAGTCAATAGGAATGATAAAAAATAAGGTCAAACGAAAAAGGCATGCTGTTTTCGGCATGCCTTGGAGAACAACGGCTTTAAATGGAACCGGCCCGCACAGAGAAATTCTCCTGCGGGCCGATTTGGTCAGGTTTGAGCCGGATTTTTATTTGGCGTGAATATTGATATACTCGGCACGCAGCTTGGAGTACATGATTTTCTGGCTGCTGTAAAGCCCATAATAACCGGAAAGCATGAAACTGACGCCGCAGGCGATTGCAAACAATACCAATCCCTCGGCTCCGAACAGCTCAATGCTTAATATCATGGAAGCGATAGGGCTATTGACCACGCCGCAGAACAGAGAAATCAATCCCACCGCCGCGCCGAATCCGGGGTCGAGACCCAAAAGCGCTCCGGCGACACAGCCGAAGGTGGAACCGATAAAGAAAGTGGGAACGATTTCTCCCCCTTTGAACCCCGCGCCAATGGTGATAGCGGTAAAAAGGATCTTCAGTGCAAACGCTTCCGGACGGGCGCTGCCGCCGATGGCATCGGTAATGACGTCCATTCCTGTGCCGTTATAAGCAGTGCTACCCACAAGAAAAGTCAGAAAAATGATAGCGGCGCCGCCGCAAAAGGCCCGCAGATAGCCATTGGGAATCCATTGCTGCAGATAATGATGGGTTTTGTGCATGGCCAGGCAGAACACAATGGAAAGCAGGGCACACAAGGCGGAAAGGCCGATGACCTGAAAAATGCTTATAACAGTGGGAGCGGGCACATAGGATAAAGAAAAACGCACCGGTTCGGCGCCAAAAAACACCGATATGCCGTAAGCCGTCAGAGAAGAGATGATGCAGGGAACCAGCCCGGCATAGTAAATCACGCCGATGCTGATGACTTCCATAGCGAAAAAGGTAGCAGTCAGCGGTGTGCCAAACAGCGCGGCGAAAACAGCGCTCATGCCGCACATGATGAGAATATGCTGGTCTTTTTCATCCAGGCGCAGCAGTCTGCCGATCTGGGAGCCAATGGTTCCGCCCAACTGCAAGGCGGCGCCTTCCCGCCCGGCGGAACCGCCGCAGAGATGGGTGATGACGGTACTGATAAAAATAAGCGGCGCCAAAGCGATCGGGACCTTTTCTTCGCTGCGAATGGCGTCCAGAATCTGGTTGGTGCCGAAGTTTTCCGGTGTTTTGCAAAGATGATACAGGCCGACGATGGCCAGCCCACCAACGGGCAGCAGGTATAAAATCCAGCCATGGTCCAGGCGGATGCAGGTGGCATATTCCACCGCTTTGTGGAACAAGGTACCAACGCCGCCGCCAACCAGTCCGGTAATAGCGGCCAAAAGGCCCCAGCGAATAAATGCAATGATGTAACGCCCGGCAGAGCGCAGTTTGTTCATATCTGTTTTTCTCTCCATAACACACGCTTCCTCAATGATTGTTTGACCGCCCGAAACGGCGGAGCCATCCGTTATTATAGCACCGACGAGGTGCGGAAAACAGCGGCGATTTGCATAAGCTTTTTGGAAAAAAGCAGGCAACTTCAGGCGAAAACGGGACAAAAAGGGCAAAATTGTCGCAAAACGGAAAAAGAGACTGTTCTGATTCGAACAGCCTCTTTTATTTTACATATGCTCCACGGTTTCAATGCCCAGCAGGTCCAAATGTTTGCACAGAACCTGCCGCACAAGGGCGATCAGGGCGAGCCAGCTTTGTTTCTTTGCGGCATCCGGCTCATCGATGATATGGTTGTCATGATAAAATTTCGAGAACAAATTGGCCAGCTGATAAGCGTTTTCGCACAGATAGTTGGGGGCCTTTTCCGCCAAGGCCCGCTGGAATACGTCACCGCCCATGAGGATTTTTAACAGCAGCTCCCGCTCCGAATCGGTGTAAACACCGGTAAGAGGAAGGGGCTGGTCCACTGGTACGCCGGCTTTTTTCAGAATGGAGTTGATGCGGGTAATGGTATACAGCAGATAGGTGCCGGTCTTTCCCTCGAAGGAGAAGAATTTGCTCAAATCAAACACATAATCCTTGGCCCGCTGGTTGATG
>JBJEQT010000170.1:0-27956 GCA_051881895.1 Oscillospiraceae bacterium | reverse complement strand
AAACATTGCAGGAAGCGTATGAGAAAGGGTACCGGCTTTGCCGGCACTGCAGCCCGCTTACCCGCCAATACCGAAAAGTCAAAGCGGATTCCTGTACATATTCTCAGGAAAAAGGCATTACGTTCTTTTATACGGACCGGTCCCTTGTTGTGGAAACGTCTTTCAGCAAGTGGAAAATCGTAACATCGGAAGACGGTCTTCGGCTTCAGCTTTACCATCAGAACACCTACCGGTCGGTTCACGACTGCGAAAGTCTTGTCCCGGGCTACCATCTGCAAAATGCGAAAAGAGATACCATTCAGGGGTATCTGGAGTACATTGCCAAGCATGATGATTATCGGCTCAAAAATCCTGTGCAGACCGATCCGAAAACAAAGAAAAAGGATAGCCCTCCCCCGAAAAAAGGAACCCGGCGCTACAAAAAACAGCAGCGCCGGGAAGAAATCCGGGCAAAGAAATATTCGATCCGGCGCACCCTTGATCTGATAGACGGCCTGCATTGCCAAAAAACAAGGTTACAGCCCGCGTAACGTTCAGGACAGCTTTACCGAGCGCCTGTTGCCGCACCGTAAGCGGTAAAGCAACAGAAAAGGGAGCATCCGTCCGATTCTGTTTTATCATTGTTTTTTCGTGAAAACACAATGACATCGCCCTGACGGCCGCCGGTCATCGGCTCTCTCGCAGGGAAAATCCTTTTCCTTTGCACAGCGGTTTCTCAGAACGATCCGCTGCGCCCGATGCCGCCCCCGCCCCTCTCACTGTGGGAACCGCCGGAGTTGCCGGGATTTTTTTCAATTTTGCGGCGGGTTTTCGTCGTGTGCGTATATTGGTCGATCTGTTGGGTCAGGTGCAGCCCGCCGTCAGAGACATATTCGCTGGCTCCCGCCTTCCGGTGGACCGTTTTCATCATGCTTTTGAGTATGAGGCAGATGACCAGCGCGATCCCACAGGATACCGCGACGGCGATTGCGATAAGTCCCGTGGGATTGCCCCGTACCGGCTCACCTTCTTCGGCGCGGGTCAAAAATTGATCACACGCCTTCAGATACTCGGAAAAGCCGGAAAACCAGTTATCGTTTCCCAAATCGCCCAGAAAAACTTCTTCCAGCTGCTCCAGACCATCGTCATTGAACGCATATTCCGCTTTTTCCCCATAGACAAACAGCGCGTACTTGCGGTTGTCCATGCTGAGCAGCAGCATAATGCCATCCCGCCCGCTGCCCATGCCGAAGCCGGCGCCCGACCGATGGTAAATCTGGGTGGTCACGTCATAGACGCTCCCGTCGCCGTAATTTCTGTAATCATCCACCGTGACGATATAGACGCCGCATCCGTGCTGTTGGGAGATGTCGGACGCCCGGTTCTCCAAAGACGTCCATTGGTCGAAGCTGAGAAGGCCGCAGGTATCCACCACATAACGCATTTCCACGCTTCCTTCGGCCGCGAAAGCACAAACGCACAAAGACAGCGCCATAACCAGGACGAGGGAAAGAGCAATCAGATTTTTTTTCATGTTTGCCCCTCCTTACCAAAAAAATGTCAGCGCCAGTACCGTGCTCAGCACCGAGAGCGGCGCCGCGATCGCAGCGAAAGTCGCCCAGAATTTGCCCCAGCTCATGGGGAGGTCTCCCACCAATTTACCGGTCTGGCCGTTCATGGCAAAAAGAAAATTCTTTCCCTGCCATTTTGTATTAAGCATCCAGACAGGCATCAGGGCGTAGTGGACTTTTCCCCGCTTCAATTCCGTCCGCTCCCCCAGCGTCAGGCAGGTCTCATAGCCGATGACCGTGTTTCGCAAAGCAAAACGCAGGGTGCTCTCACAGCGGGTATCTGCCCGTCCCCGGCTTTGCTCAGCGGTCACATCAAATTTATCCGCCAGAAAACCGGGCAGATACGCGGTGGAAAAGGGCTTCAGTTCGCTGTAGTCATATGGCTCGATAGAGTCCATGTGGTCATCCGGCATTTTGCTGGAGGCGTCGACAGGAACCTTTTCAAAAGAGAGCCGTCCAGCCCGCAGGACGGAGAAGTGATCTGTTTCGGTGACCTCATAATCCCCGGTTCGATAGATGCGGGAGCGGGTGGTTTCATACCGCGCTTCTCCCTGTGCCTGCCCGTCAAACAGCCAGAAGGGGACATAGACGCCTTTGATCTGCTGTACATGATTCTCGCTGACAAAGTATTTGGGCAGGAAAAACTTGCCCTTGTAATGCCGTTTCAGCGCCGCGACCGCGTCCTCTTTACTGAGTTTGAAAGGAATCACTAAATCCGGCTTTAAGGCGCCGGAAAACTGCCCCGGTACAATCGTGGGATTGCCGCAATAGGGGCAGGAGGTGGCGGCGGTGGAAACGTCGCAGATCAGTTGCGCGCCGCAGGAAGGGCAGATGTAAGACTTCATCTTCTCTGCGTCCGCGCCCCAATCGCTGTTTAAGCCGGAAAAGTCCCAGTCAGATCCGGCCTGCGCCTCTTTCGCTTCTGCCGCCCGCTGCGCCTGAGCGGCCTGTTCGTCTTTTGGGGCGTACAGCGCCTCAATTTCCGCGACATCATAGGATGAGCCGCAGTAATCGCACTCCAGCTTTCCGGTGCTGCCCACAAAATGCAGTGGTCCCGTACAGGAGGGGCATTGATAATTTGTCACTTGTGAAGGCATTTTCCAAATCCTCCGTTCCATTGACCTGATCCCGGCCGCCGCAGCAGTCCGGGATGGCAGTCCGCGGTTCTTGCACAAAGCAATCATCCGGGGGCAATCCATCTGCTAAGAGGCGGCGCCGTCAGCGCCGCCAATACAAGGGATCCATTTTCTTGTCACGCTTTGCCGGATACCTGTTGCTCAGACAATCCCGCTTTCGAAAAAACAGCTGCGGCCACTAAAGAGAAAGGGCCGGCCGTTATCTTCACACGCCGCCTTATCCCCGGATGTCGCCGCCGTCAAAGGGGTCTCCGCATTCCGGGCAGAACTTGGGAGGATGGGCCGGGTCGGCAGGCTCCCAGCCGCATTTGTCACACTTGTACTGAGGCACCCCGGCAGGCTTGGGTTTGCCGCACTCGGTGCAGAACTTGCCTTTGTTCACCTTGCCGCAGGAACAGGTCCAGCCGCTGATGCTGGTGGGTCTGGGCTTTCCGCACTCCGGGCAGAAATTCCCGGAAGCTGCGGCGCCGCAGGAGCATTTCCAGCCGTTTGCGCCGCTGCCGCCGGCAGGCTGCTGCGAAGGAACCTGCTGTTGGCCCATGGCGTACATATTCTGCGCGGCGCCAAATCCGCCGCCTGTCATGCCGCCCGCCATGCCCATGCCCATAAAGCCGGTCATGGCTCCGGCGGTATTACCTGCCGCGGTTTGCATGGCGGATGCGGTGGCATCGGTCATGCGGCCGGCCATCATATTGGCGCTGGAGCCAAAGGTGGCGGCATCTTCGATCTCCTGGATCTTCTTCATATCTTCTTCGCTCAGGGTGATGGGATTCAGAGAGATGGACGCAATGGAAATACCTCTGGCGCCCCATTTATCCCGAAGCTCGGCGTTCATGGCCGTTTTGAGTTCTTTCGCTTTTGCGGGAATCTGAGCGGGGCGAAGCTCCTGCTCAGCCAGAGCGCCTACGGCGGGCTGCAGCGCATCCATAAAGTCCGCTTTCAACTGTCCGTCGATGAGATCCCGGGTACACTCTTCTCCCACGTTTCCGCAAAGGCGGGTATAGAACAAGAGCGGGTCGGAAATAATATAGGAGTATACGCCGTTGAAGCGCAGGTTCACCGTCCTGTGCATATTGATTGCCTTATTGACCACCTCAAAGAGAATGGGGGTAGGGGTTCCAAACTTGTTGTTCAGGATCTCCTTGAGGTTAATATAGTAGATTCTCTGGTCTTTGGGCGGTTCGCCGCCGAAGGTAAACCGTTTGCCAATATTGGCGAACACGTCCTGAATGCTCTTTCCCAAGTCGCCGTAGAAGACGGACGGCTCGGTGGACATATCGTATACATACTCGCCTGGTTCGGCACACAAATCCACGATCTTGCCCTGGTCTACAATCAGCATACACTGACCGTCTGCAACGGCGATCACGGAGCCGTTGGTAATGATATTTTCTTTGCCCTTGGTATTGCTGCTGCGCCCCGAGACCCGTTTGTGTCCTCTGCGCATGAGCACATCGGCGGGGAGCGCGTCACAATAGAAAAATTCTTTCCACTGGTCGGCCAGCACGCCGCCGGCAGAACCTAACGCTGCTTTGATAAGTCCCATAATCCTTCCTCTTTTCTATGATGTTTTTTATTTGGCTTTGGTTTTCCGCTTTTATGGCGGCCGGAAATACTGTGTCAACGCTTTGGAAGAAGGGCGTGCCGCTCAAGTCGACTTTTTGTAGGTTTGACCTGTTTGGCCAACCGATCTTCCGGCATCCGCGGTATGCGGCGGATGGGCTTTCGCCATATTTACATCATACAATATTCCTGCGCTGCAAACAAGCAAATCCTGCATAAAAACAGTTTGTTTTTTGAAAGGCGGCAAGGGGTTTTTCAGAAAAAATCTTGCGTTTGCCCCAGGGAAAATACGGAAGATTTCCTACCGTGGGGCCTTTGTTCCGAAAAAGCGCCGCAAAAGCGGCGGGAGAGTCATCCCGCGGGCTTTTGCGGCGCTTTTTGTTTTTTAACATCAGCGGAACCATTTGTTCAGTGTTTTCGCCAATTCATTCCAGTCGAGCGGCTTGGCAATATGTCCGTTCATCCCTACCGTCTTGGCCGCCTGCACATCTTCCGCAAATGCGTTTGCTGTCATTGCGACAATGGGGACCTGCTTGCAGTAGTTCCGATTTGCTGAGCGAATCGCTCTTGTAGCGTCGTAGCCGTTCATCTTTGGCATTTGGATGTCCATGAAGATAATATCATAGTACCCATCCGCGCAGCCAAGTATTTTATCCACCGCCTCAGTACCGTCTGCGGCGCGCTCCACCTCAAGGCCGGTCATCTTCAGAATTTCCGTAGCGATCTCTGCGTTGAGCTCGTTGTCCTCCACAAGCAGCGCACGGTGCCCAGTCAGGCACATTTTTTCCAGGCTCAGCAAGAGCGTTTCCTGTGGTTTAAACTCTTCCCCGCCGACAAGGGAGTGAAAGGTTTTCGCAAGCCTGGAGCGGAACAGCGGCTTACTGATAAACGCATTCGCGCCGGCGGCCCTGGCTTCCTGTTCAATATCCGACCAGTCATAAGCGGAGATGATAATAATGGGAACGTCTTCGCCAACTTCTCTTCGAATGGCCTTTGTGGTAGCGATGCCGTCCATGTCGGGCATTTTCCAGTCGATGATGCAGGCGAAATAGTCCCTCTTCTGCCGGTGGTGCACGATGACCTGGTTTACGGCTTCTGTTCCGGACAAAACACCTTCGGCACGCATTCCCAAATCGTTGAGCATGCCGCAGCAGGACTCCAGACTGACCGCGTCATCATCCGCAACCAGAACATCCAGGTTGATCAATTTGTCATACCGTAT
Source organism: Oscillospiraceae bacterium (assembly GCA_051881895.1). Taxonomy (GTDB): domain Bacteria; phylum Bacillota; class Clostridia; order Oscillospirales; family Ruminococcaceae; genus UBA3818. The sequence continues at coordinate 22,485 of JBJEQT010000170.1, read as the reverse complement.
TTCCGCAGTGTCCTGCAGCTTCAGGTATATGGTAACGGTGAAGCGGGAACCAACGCCTATCTTGCTCTCAACTTTGATATCGCCGCCCATCATACGGACGATATTTCGGCTGATGGGCATCCCAAGGCCGGTTCCCTGGATCTTGTTTACGCGCCCATCCGCGGCTCTGGAGAACGGCTCAAAAATCTGATTGAGAAATTCTTCGCTCATGCCGATGCCGTTGTCTTCAAAAACAAATTCATAACACCCAACTTTTGCCTGATTGGAGGGCTTTTCCGAGATGGAGAGCCGGATTTTTCCGCCATCCGGCGTGTATTTTACGGCGTTCCCCATCAGATTGGTAAAGACCTTCTGAATCCGCAAGCTGTCTCCAATGACCGCCTCGTGGGTCACGCCGGAGATGTTGACGCTCAGTTCGTGATGATGTTCTTCCATCTGCGCGTTCGTCATGGTGAGCAGATTATCAATTAAATCGGAAAGGTTGAATTCTTCCTCCACCAGATTGACCTTGCCGGATTCTATTTTGCTCATATCCAACACTTCGTTGATCAGACTGAGCAGATGCTTGCTCGCCTGGGTGATTTTTTGCAGGCTGTCCTGCACCCGCTCTTTGTCGTCGATATGGGCTGCGGCGATGGCGGTCATACCGATGATGCCGTTCATCGGCGTGCGGATATCGTGGGACATATTGGAGAGAAAACTGGTCTTGGCCTTGTTTGCGGCTTCCGCCATGTCATATGCCGCTTGCAGCGCCATCTCCTGCTGCCGTTCTTTTTTAATCAGGTCATCCACATTTCTGGTCCCGATTACCACCGCCAACCTGCCGTCTTTCTCGTGTACAAACGACACCCTGGTCTGCAGATAGATGATTCCGCTGTCGGTTTGTTTTTCGTAGGTCAGGGAATAATCCTTTCCATCCATACGAATATAGTCAAGGGAGAGCTTTTCCATCAAATTCTGCCGGCTGCTCGGAGAAACCATTTCCTCCGCATAACTGCGCAGCCCTTTGGACCAGCAGCCGTCGTGGCGCTTGAAATAGTCCGCAATGGAGCGGCCGTCTTCCCCCTGGGCGCGGTAAGAGGTAACGGTATCCCTTTCGGGATCTACCAGAAGGACGGAATAATATTCTGAGCCAAGCCCCTCGATGATTTCTCGCTGTGTTTCCATTTCACGGGTTTGCTTCAGCTGACGGCGCATTTCTTCGTCCACATCCCGAAGGCCCAGAATGAAGGTAACGGCGCCGTTTAAGTCGATGGTTTTTACGACGTTCATTTCGTAATAGGAGGTGACGCCGTTCATAACTCTGCGGTATCCCATCTTGTACAGCCCGACGTCCGGGACCCGCTCCAGCAAAACATCCAGCTTGGTGGCTTCCCTGAGCCGGTCACGGTCCTCCGGAACGACAAACGCGTCGATATATTTGGATAAAATCGCCTCAAAGTCGCCGGAAGCCATCAGCTTTTGCAAAATATCCGGCTGCATACTGACGCCATCGGTCCGGTAAAGGGTGAGTTTTCTGCTGGCGGCGTCGATTTTGAACAGGCTGCTGTATTCCTGGCTCAGCGCGTTGGAAATGGCCATCTCATCCTGCAGGGAAGCGTTGACCTTCTCCAGCGCGGCAAACGCTTCTTCCAGCTTTTTCTGCTGAGAGAGCTCCAGCGTTTTTTCCTCATCGATATTTTTAAAGCCGATGACAAACTCATTCCGATCGCGGCGCGGCCTTACCAGCTGGCATTGGAAATACTGTACCAGGTTCGTTCGGAAGACCCGATAGTTGAAATAAAAGGTTTTTTTATCCGACAGCAGCGTATTCACGCCGGATACGGTGCGTACCCGGTCGAACAGATACCGGTCTTCTTCCAAAACGTCGTTTTCAATATAGGTGCTGATATTCTTTTCGTAATTGCCGATATCGAATTTCTGACCGTACCGGTCGTTCATGGTCTGCCCCATACGGTAGCAAACCGCTTCGGCGGTATCCATATCGACAGCGTAGATATTTTCATAAGGGATCGCGAGAGCCTGGATGAGATTGTCCTGCGAGGCTACGGTTTCTTTTTCTGCGGTGACCCAGCGGAGCGTGCACAGGACCGTGCGGTTTTTCCCCTGCGCGTCTTTTTCGACGGGGAAGAAAGCGCATCGGGTCCAGCCGCCAATCTGCGCCTGGTATTCCTGGATGAGGATGGATTGGCTGCCCAAACGCTCGTCGATGGTATCAAAATTCGTAAAGCTGCGCATCAGCGGCTGATATGCGGGTTCGACCAGCGTATCCGTCATGTGGCGCAAAGCATCCCGGGCGTTTCCTTTTTCCCCCATGGTATGGTGGATTTTGTCCTGTGAGACGATTTCCTGGAACGTATTTTCTTTCAGATCGATGTAGTACAGCGCAAAAAATACATTGCTCAGGGAGCTGATGATCGCCGTGTTTTTCTTTTCGGCCGCCAGAAGGGCTGTAAGATCTATGTTGCTCTCCCGCAGCTTGTGCTGCGCCTCCAGCTCCCGGACTTTGGCACTGTGGATAGAGCGTGTGGCAAAAATAACATGGGTCAGCCTGCCGGATGCGTCCCGGTCGCATTCGATAAAGGAGCATTCTCTCCAGCTTTTGACGCTTCCCGCCTCCGAAGCGGGGAACAGGGTGCTTTGGTATTGCTTCGATACAATCCGGGTGTTCTCCAGCCGTTGGCCCAGCGTAGAAAGGTCTACGAACGCGAGCAATTCTTCGGTGTATTCGGGTGCTACCATCTGACGGCAGAAATAGTTTAGCCTCTCCTGCGCATCACCCTCGGAACCGATATGCGTATGGACGTTGTCCAGCGAGGAAAGCTCCGTAAACATGCCGGTAGACAGGTCGATATCGTAAGTGGAAGTATAAATTTCACTCATGGCCTGAATGATTTTCATCCGGTCCATCAGCGCTTTTTCGGTTGCCTCAAGCCTCTGTTCGATCGTGCGTTTTTCCGAGACCTCACTGCGGCAGACAGAGGCCGCGACCGACAGCGATAAGCGGTCCGCGGTATTTTTGCGGGGATTGTAAACACATAAAAAACCGATCATGTCGCCGCTGCCTGTAATAGCGGATGCCATCAGGCTGCCGGTGCTTTCGGATACCAGCTGCCGGCAGACCATTTGAGCCGTGCGATTTGCCATATCCGGCGAAGAGATGAAAATTTCCCCTTCTTTCTCCAAAGCGTCAAAGAAGCGCCCCAGTTCTTCGCCGGCAATGCGCTTGGAAACGCAAAACGAGTCCGCTGTTTTTTCGCGGCCCCATTCATAAGTGCGGCTGATTGCGGTATGCGCTTCGTCCCATTCAAAAATGCAGGAAAAATCTGCGTCGTAATAATGGCCAATATCAGAAAGAATATGGCGAACTGTCTTTGGGCCTTTTGGATGGCCCAGATAATTGTGCAGAAATTGTTTGATAAATTGTTCCTGCCCGGATCTGTTTGGTTTCAGCTCGTTCATACGCCACCTCTGACAAGTTGATTTTAAAAAAGCAGGGGAAAATACAGACCATTCGTTCCTTTATACAATATTTTTTACAGTATACCATGTTTTCTTTTCCTCCGCAATTAGCAAACTGGCGCTGAAAGCGCTTCTCAAAAAACTTGTGGCTTCAGGCTTTCTTTTGTAAATTCCCAGTGGCAGATAGAGTTTTAGCGTCATACAGGGCTAAGAAAAAATATGGTACGGTACCGAAATAAAACCTTGCGGTACCTAACTATTTGTGATAAAATATGCATGATATTATCAGAAAGAAGGTCATATATGAAAGCAGGAGTTTTAAAGATCTCACCCGACTCGATGCTTCGCGATTCGCCGCTGAAGAGCATTATTTTGTTCGGGCTTCCGATTATTTTCGGAAGTATGTTCCAGCAGCTTTACAGCATGGTGGACAGCATCGTCGTAGGAAATTTTGAAGGGGCAGGAGCGCTTGCGGCTGTTGGCTCATCGGCCACGGTGTGCAATTTTCTGGTGATGGTGTGCGCGGGTTTTGCAAACGGGGCCAGCATTGTGGTGTCACAGCTTTTCGGCGCCGACGAACATGACAAAATCAAAGCGACCATCTCCACTACGCTGATTTTCTCGGTGATTTTTTCGGTGGTGATGGCGCTGATTTTTGCACCGCTTGCACCGGCGGTGGCGCGTCTGGTCAACGTGCCGGAGGATATTATGGACGCATCCGTCATCTACATGCGTATTTACTGCGTGGGGCTGATTTTTTTGATGCTGTATAATTTTTTCACAGCTGTCCTACGTTCTCTAGGCGACTCGGTAACACCGCTGATTTTCCTCGTGATCTCCAGCTTGCTGAACATCGTGGGAGATTTGTTTTTTGTTGTCGGGCTTGGCCTGGGCGTTGCAGGCGTGGCTTGGGCAACCGTCATCGCGCAGGCGGTATCTGTGCTGCTTTGTATCATCCATATCAGGGGGAAAAACCGGTATTTCCACTTTGAAAAAGGAGAATTTGTGTTTTCAAAACAGCTTTTTCGGTATGTTATGCGCATGGGGATTCCCTCCGCGGTCCAAAACGGCGTGACCAATATGGGCTTTATTTTTGTACAGGGGCTCGTCAACAGCTTCAGTACGGTGAATATCGCCGCTTACACCGCCGCAATGAAACTCGAGAGCCTCGCGATGGTGCCTTTTGGAGGAATTTCGCAGGCGTTCGCGGTGTTCGCCGGGCAGAATATCGGGGCCGGCGAGGTCAAGCGGACCAAAGACGGGCTGCGCAAAAGCTTGATATTTGTGCTCATCCTGGCATTGAGCTGCTCCGCGATTGTTTTTATCGTAGGCCCCTGGCTCATCGAGATGTTTGTGGGAAAATCCGAGACCGAAGTGATTTTGCGCGGCACCGCGTATTTGAGAACATTTTGCCCGTTTCTGGCGGTTCACGCTATTATGTCCTTGTTTGGTTCGTTCCTGCGGGGCGCCGGAGACAGCATCGTGACCATGGTCATTTTTCTGACGGACCTGGGCATGCGGGTATTTGCGGCGTATGCCATCAGTTTGTGGATGGGTGTTGGATTTATGGGTTGTGCTTATGCGGTTCCCATTGGATGGTTCTGCGCGGCAGTTTTAGCAGTGGGAAGATACTGCAGCGGAAAATGGAAAGACAAAGCGGTTGTTTCAAAGGCAAAGCCCAGCGCTGAGGAAAGCGCCGCAGAAGTCTGATTTTGCCGAAAACCTGCCTGGCGCCAGACCCATGGTCAAAAAGTTTATTCTTACACAAAAAAGCCGATGTTTCTGATTTAGCAGAAACATCGGCTTTTTATCTGGGAAACTGCTTATCGGGCGGCGACCGCCTTTTTGATTCGCTCCAGGGCGGTCTGCAGATTTTGGCGGGTCAAAGCAAAATTCATACGGATAAATTGACCGTAGGCATTGCCGAATTCCGCTCCGTCGTTGACACTGACGCCTGCCTTTTCCAACAGAAATTCCGCCGGATTCTCCAGGCCCAGCTCACTGCAGTCGATCCACAGAAGAAAGCTTCCATCCGGAACAGTGACCTTCATGCCGGGAACCTCATTTTGCAGAAAGGAAACCGCCAAATCCCGATTTTCTTTTAGATAATCGGTCAGGTCGGACAGCCATTGATCTGCCGAGCCGTCCATTACCTTTGCGGCCGCCGCCATACTGAAAGGATTGGTGGCGTAGCCGAAAGAATAGGGGATCACTTCGGCATCCCAGGCGGCGCGCAGCACCGGGTCGGCAACCGCCACAATGGCGTGCGGCAGGCTCATAAGATTAAAACCTTTGCTCATGCTCGTGACCTGTACGGACAAACGCCGTGCGGCAGGGGAGACCGCGAGGATGGGAATGTGCTTTTTACCGGGATAGATGATCAGCCCGTGCACCTCGTCGGAAATGATTTTGACATCATATTGTTCACATAACGCGACCAGCCGCTCTAACTCTTTTTGGGAAAAGACCCGCCCGGTTGGGTTGTGCGGATTGACCAAAAGGAAAACGCTGGGCTTTTCGTCCCGCAGCTTTTGCTCAAAATCCGAAAAATCCAAAGAATACACACCATCTTGCCGGATCATAGGATTTTCCACCAACCGGCATCCGGCGCTTTCGACCGCGCGGGGAAGGGGGCCGAAAAAGGGGCTTTGCATGATGACGGTGTCCCCCGGCCTGGTCAGGGCCGACAGGGCGATGCGAATCGCGCCGATGGTGCTGGGCACGTTGGACAGCCACTCTTTTTCTGCCGGCAGGCCGTATTTCCGCCGGTACCAGTCGGTCACAGTCTGAAAGTAGGAATCCGGTTTTTTGCGGTAGTTATAAGTATTTTCCTGCGCAATGGCAAGGCAGGCTTCTTTGACGCATTCCGGGCAGCAATAATCCAGGTCGGCAGTGCCCATGCCGATAACGTCATCCCTGCCCGCCGGCTGTTCCCAGCGGTAGGAACCGTTTTTCCGGTGGTCAGGGGCGGTATCAAATAACGGATTCATCTTGTTTCCTTTCCGGCGCTCTGCCGTGAAATGTTCAAGGGGGCGCCTTTCGTTTTTTCGCTATCCAGCGTACCATAAAATTCCTGTTGGCGCAAGAAAAGCAGAGGCGGTCCGGGTTGTCAAAATGCGGATTTTTCGTTATAATAAAAACATTATTAAAAAAAGGAAGTGCCTGTGTGGAAAAGATCGCGAGCTTTACCATCAACCATTTGGACCTGCTGCCGGGGATCTATGTGTCCCGCAAGGACAAAGCAGGGGAAGCGGTGCTGACCACCTTTGACCTGCGGATGACCAAACCCAACCGGGAACCGGTGATGAACACGGCGGAACTGCACACCATCGAGCATTTGGGCGCGACTTATCTGCGCAACCATCCGGATTGGGCGGACCGCATTATTTATTTTGGCCCCATGGGTTGCCGGACAGGCAATTATCTGATCCTGAACGGAGACTACACCTCCCGGGATATTTTGCCGCTGGTCACCGGCATGTTTGAGTTTATTCGCGATTTTGAAGGGGAAATCCCCGGCGCCGCGGCGAAAGACTGCGGAAACTATCTGGACCAGAATCTCGGTATGGCAAAATGGCAGGCCCAAAAATATCTGGATACCTGCCTGTACTGCATCCGGGAAGAAAATCTTGTTTATCCCAAATAAATCGGCATGAAAAAGGCCCGGCAGCAGCCGGGCTTTTTTTAATCCTGATAGCGGGACGGATCGACCGTTTTGACCCAGCGGATCAACTCCAACGGCACATGGCAGTAGCCGCCGGGATTTTTGTCCAGATATTTTTGATGGTATTCTTCCGCTTCCCAGAAGCTTTGCAAAGGGCAGGCCTCCACCGCCAGCGGCTGGCCGACCGTTTCTTCCAGCTCGAGCAGAGATTGCGCTATGATTGGCTGATCCGCAGAATCCGTATAGTAAACGCCGGTCCGGTACTGATGTCCGACGTCTTCTCCCTGCTGATCCACCGAAGTGGGGTCGATAATTTTGTAAAACAGTTTGAGCAAAACAGGCAGAGAAAGAACCTGTGGATCATACAGGACACGGACGGTCTCGGCGTGACCGGTGTTTTCATACCGGACCTGATGATAAGTCGGCGCATCCACATCGCCGTTGGCAAAACCGACATCGGTTTGCAGTACCCCTTTGATTTGGCTTATGTATTTCTCAACGCCCCAGTAGCACCCGCCGGCCAGATAGATTCCTTTCGTATCCATACATCCTCCTTGGCAACGGCCCCGCTTATGGCCGGGCCGGAATCTGTGCTTATTATACCTGTGCGTGCCGTGATTTTGCAAGCGATTTTCGAAAAACCGCTGCCCGGAAAAGATGCTGCCGCTTTTATGCAGGCTGTTCAAGATTGCTCCGAGGCCGGGAAAAGATAACCCGATTAAAAGACGGATTCAGGGCAGAAAAATGGAATCATCTACCAGCAAAAATGCACTTTCTTTCCATCATACGGATAGGAGCCCCAAAATCTCTTCTTTTTCCCCTTTTTATGCGGGTTTTTTCCCTATTTTTCTTGCTTTTTTGACAAATTCACGGTATAAATAAAGATGGAACTTCATGTATTTTGCGAAAACAACGGGAATGAACTTTTGAAACAGCGTTCCGTCCGGAATAGGATGAGTATCTGTTTCAGGAGGGTGGAGGGTATTGTGGCAGAGTGGATGCGTGAGGAAGAGATGTCTTTCCCTTTGTCTCAGAGCCAGAAAAACATCTGGGATTTAGAGAGAGCGTATTCCGGTACATCGATCAATCACATTACGACATCAGTACGAATTCAAGGGCAGTTTCGGCTGGATCTTTTGCAGGAAAGCATCCGGCTTCTCTTGGCGTCTGATTTATCGCTTCGTACCCGTATCCGCATGCAGGAAGGACAGCCGGTGCAATTGATTGCGCCGCTGGAGGAAGAACCCGTCCCTGTATTCGACTTTTCCTTGTCGGGACAAGAAGGAGTAACAAGCTGGGCGCAGGCTCTGTCTAAGGAACCCATGCCGGTTCTGGACGGAGCTTTGTGCCATTTTTGGCTTTTTAAGATCGGAGAAAACGACGGCGGCGTATTGATAAAGCTGCATCATCTGATTTCCGATGGCTGGTCCCAGGTCCTTTTGTGCAACAAGCTGCAAAAGATTTATCTGGAGCTGCTGGCGGGGAATGAGCCGCAGCTGCCGGCTGCGCCGGAATACCGGCTTCATGTCGACGAGGAGCAGCAATATCTGAAAAGCGGCGCCCGGCAAAAGGACGAGGCCTATTGGTCCGGCATGCTGGGGCCCAATTGCGAGCCTGCTGCGCTTCGGCAGGTCCACAGCGCGGCGGTCAGCCCGGTAGGAGAACGCAAAAGATGCCTGCTGCCTAAAAATGTCAGCTATGCGATGATGCGATTTTGCGAACAGCAGAGGATCGCGCCCTTCGCCGTGTTTTACATGGCGCTTGCCATTTATTTGAAAAAAGCGGTCCGGCTGGAGAATCCGGTGATCGGCGTTCCGGTGTTCAACCGCTCCACCTTTACCGCAAAGCAAACTACGGGCATGTTTGTCAGCACCCTTCCTTTCTGGTGCCCCTTGGATGAAACAAAGGGATTTTCCCAGTTCAGTGAGACGTTTACGGAGCATTGGTATGAGCTGTTGCGGCATCAGCGGCTGCCGTTTGAACAAATCCAGCGGCTGGCGGACGAGAGAGGAATGGGAGCGGGCCGCCTGTTTCAAATCGCGCTGTCTTATCAGGACAGCCGGATTTTTACCCAGAAAAGCGATGCAGCCGATTTTTCCGGCTGCTGGTATTATAGCGGATTTCAGGCAGAGCAGCTGTGCATTCACCTGAGCAATATGGATGGCGGCCGCCAGTTTTTGGTGGAGTATGACTATCTGACACAGATTTTTTCCGAACAGGAAATTGAGGTGCTGCACCAGTGCCTGACCCGGATTTTGGATGAGGCGTTAAACGATCCCCAGAAGCCTTTGGCGGAATTGGGCATCCTGCCCCGTTCTTTGCAGGATCAGGTGCTGTACGCCTTTAACCAGACGGAAAAGCCGCTGCCTGATTTTGACCTTTACGAACAATTTGCCGCGCAGGTGCAGGCGCATCCGTCCCGGTCGGCGGTGATTTTTAACGGACAGCGGATCGATTATCAGAACCTGGAAAGCCAGGCCGCACGTGTCGCCGCGGCACTGGAACACGCGGTGGGAGCGCAGACAAAAGAAGAACCGCTGATTGCAGTGCTTTTGCCCCGTACGCCGTATCTGTACGCGGCGATGATGGGGGCTATGCGCGCAGGTATGCCGTATTTGCTTCTCGCCTGCGATCTGCCTTCGGGGCGAATCCGTGAGATTTTATCCCAAAGCGGTGCACAAGCGCTTTTGAGTACGCCGCAGGTGCTGAAGGCCCTGGGATTGGAACCGGTACAGATTCCTTGCATCGATATGGAAAATCTGCCGGAAGAAAAAGCGCCGGCGCGCCCTGCGTCGCCGGATTCTCTGGCCTATGTGGTTTATACATCCGGCAGCACCGGTACGCCCAAAGGGGTTGAAATCAGCCGCCGGAGCCTTTTGAATTTGTCCCAGGCCATGCACCCGGTGTATGCATCCGGCGCGGTGCTTTCGGTGTGCAGCGTGGGCTTTGACGCATTTGTACTGGAAAGCGCTGCCGCCATGCTGGATGGGCGGACGGTGGTGCTGCCGCAGGAGGAAGAACAGGAATCGCCTCAAAAGCTGGCGGAATTGATCCGCTCCTTTGGCGTGGGATTTTTGTCGTTGACACCGTCCCGGTTGTCGGCTTTTTTGCGGCAGCCGGATTTTGCCCGGGCAGTGCGCGGGCTGCGCAGCATTGTCTGCGGCGGCGAAGCATTCCCGGCAAAACTGCTGCACCGCCTGCAGCAGTTGACCGACGCGCAGATTTATAACCAATACGGTCCTTCAGAAACGACGGTGGCGGTCAGCATCAAGCGGTTAAACGAGGCAAAAACCATCACGGTGGGTAAACCGATGGACAACTGCCGGCTGTATGTGCTGGATCAGTGGATGCAGCCGCTGCCGGTGGGCGTATACGGAGATTTGTATGTGGGCGGCATGTGCGTGGGCCGCGGATACCGCGGCGCGCCGCAGCTGACTGAGCAGAGCTTTTTCCCCAGCCCCTTTGAAGCAGGCGAACGGATTTATCGGACCGGCGATTTGGCCTGCTGGACACAGGACGGCGAACTGCTTTTGGCAGGCCGGATTGACCGTCAGGTGAAGCTGCGCGGTCTGCGGATTGAACCGCAGGAAGTGGCGGCGCGTCTCGCCGCATATCCGGGGGTAAAAGCGGCGGCCGCAAAAGTGCTTGAGCAAAACGGACAGGGAATCCTGGCCGCCTATTATACATCGGATGAACGGCTGCCTCAAAACGAATTGATGCGGTATATGGGCGAATATCTGCCGCGGTATATGGTCCCTTCTTATATCGTCCGATTGGAGGAGCTTCCTTATACTGCCAGCGGAAAGGTGGATGAAAACCGTCTGCCTGCGCCCCAAATGGAAGAAGAAGGCTCCTTGCCCAGAACCCAGCGGGAGCAGGAGCTGCTGGATATCCTCCGGCGGGTGCTGTCCCAGCCTTCGTTGGGAGCGGACAGCGACTATTTCCTGCATGGAGGAAACTCGCTGAACGCCATGGAGCTTATTGGCGAGATCGCCAAAAAAACAGGAAAAAGCATGCGGATCTCGGATTTGTATGTCTGCCGGACGGCGCGGAGAATTGCCGCTTTCCTGGATGGAGAACAAGAAGAAACAACGGCGGAGATATGGCTGGAAAAAGCGCCGCCGTGCGACAGCTATCCTGTTTCGCCGGTGCAGCAGAGCATTTATGTGCAGTCCTGCCGCGAAGAAATCGGCTATGCGTACCACATGCCCGGCGCGTTTGCCTTTTCTGCGCATCCTGATATTCTTCGCCTGCAGCAAGCGTTCCAGGAGCTGGTCGACCGGGAAGAAATCCTGCGGACCTCTTTCCATATGGAAGAGGGCGGGCTGCGCTGCCGTGTCACCGGGCGGGTTGCGTTTGACCTGCCTTTGTTGGAAGCCGCTTCGCTGGAGGAAGCAGCCAGCCGTTTCCTGCGCCCGTTCGATCTTGAAAAGGCGCCTCTTTTGCGGGCGGCGCTTTGGACGGACGAATCGAACCGCTGGTATCTGCTGGTCGACAGCCACCATATCATCGGCGACGGGCTGAGCACGCCGCTGGTGCTGGAACGGCTGGATCTTCTGTATCAGGGCAAAGACCCTCAGATCCCGCAAATGCAATATATCGACTGGACCTATCATCATGCCGGGGAGAAAACATCTCTGCCGGAAGACCGCCGGTATTGGGGGGAACTTCTGTCCCCCTTGCCGGAAGAACTGGAACTTCCCACCGACTGTCCGCGCCCGCCGGTCTTTGATTTCAAAGGCGGGCAGGTGGAATTTACGCTGCCTGCGCCGTTTAGCGAGGCATGCGAAACTTTCTGCCGGCAACAGGGCATGACCCCTTTCATGCTGTTTGTGGCGGCTTACGGCGTACTGCTGTCTGCGGTCAGCGGCAAGCGGGATCTGCTGATCGGAACGCCGGTTTCGGGACGTTTGCATCCGCAGCTTCAAAAAATCTGCGGGCCGTTTTTGAATACATTGCCGCTGCGGCTGACATTGGCCGAACAGATGCCTGTGCACACTTTTTTGGAGCAGGTTCGCCGGCAAACGGCGGATTTGCTGGACCATCAGACCATGCCGCTGGAAGAGCTGGTGTCAATGCTGGAACTTCCGCGCAGCCTGGCGCAGAATACGCTGTATCAGGCGATGTTTTCCCTGCGTCCTTTGCGGTCCGACCGCTTTACCTGGGACGGGCAGGCGCTTTCTTATTACCCGATTCCCACCGGCAGTGCCAAGCTGGATCTAAGTTTGGAAGCCGCCCGAGAAGAGGATGGATACCGCTTTGTTTTCGAATATGCGTCGAGCCTGTTTATGCCGCAGACCATTGATTTGTACGCCAGAAGCTATGGAACTATTCTGCGCGCAATGGTGCAGGGCGCTGCCGAAACGGTGGACGCGCTGCCAAAGCTTTCAGCCCGGGACCGGATGACCTATTGGGAGGAGCCCAATCTTTTATCCTCTCCCTATTTGAACCTGCCGGTACACCGGATGATTGAAAACCGCGCGCTGCTCACCCCGGACGCGGTTGCCTATACTTGCCGGGAGAAGTCTGTCACCTACTGCCAATTGGTGGAACGGGCCAGACGGATCGCCGCCTTGCTGACCCGGGCCGGCGCTGCCAAAGGCGACCGGATTGGTCTTTGCTGCCGCCGGGAGGAGGGCATCTTCGAAGGTCTGTTGGGCATTTTGCTTGCGGGCTGCGCGTATGTACCTTTTTTGGAATCGTATCCGGTGAAACGGATTTCTTATATGATGCAGGCTGCCGGAGCGAAGATCGCTTTGTGCGGGGAATCGGCATGGGATAAGCTGGAGGCAGGAAATCTGCCCTGCCGCTGTGTCCGGATGAATTTTACCGAAGACGCGCCGTATCTGCCCTGCGAAACCGGCGGGGAAGACCTGATGTATGTGCTGTATACCTCCGGCTCCACTGGTCAGCCGAAAGGCGTGATGCTGCGCCATCGGGCGCTGTCGAATTTGTATGGCAGCATGAAAGAATGGATGGCCGGACTGGATGGGCCGATCCTCTGCACCACCAACGTGGTGTTTGACACGTTTATCACCGAAAGCCTGCTGCCGCTGGCTATGGGGATCCCCGTAGTGCTGGCGGATGACGAGCAGATGCTTTTGCCTTGGGAAATCGCGGCGCTGATGAAGCAGTATGCTGTGCGGATGATGCAGTTTACCCCCTCCCGCCTGCGGCTTTGCCTGGGCAGCGACGCGTTCTGCGCCGCCGCGCCCGGCTTAGACCGGATCATCCTAGTGGGAGAAACGGTAAGCGAAGGGCTGTTCCGGGATTTTCGTGCCGTCAGCCAAGCGAAAGTGCTGAACATGTACGGGCCGACCGAGGCCGCGGTTTATGTAACCGCCGCTCAATTGCAGGACGGCGTTCCGGTTCACATTGGAAAACCGCTGCGCAACTGCCGCGTTTATGTGCTGGATAAAAACCGCAGGCCGGTCCTGCCCGGCGCATACGGCGAGCTGTATCTGGCGGGCGACTGCCTGGCGGACGGCTACATCGGCCGGGAGGATCTGACCGCCCAGGCGTTTTTGCCGGACCCGTTTTTCCCCGGAGAAAAAATGTATCGAAGCGGCGATATCGGCCGCTTGCGGGCGGACGGCAATTTTGATTTTCTGGGGCGCCGGGACGCGCAGGTCAAGATCAACGGCCAGCGGGTAGAGCTGGATGAGATCAGCGAAGCAATTTTGAAGGTCGAATCCATATCCGAAGCGGCGGTTCTGCCCTTGAAAAAAGCGGACGGCTCCTCCGAATTACTGGCCTTTTTCACCTGTGACGGCGAAAACCCGCCCAGCAGCGCGCAGATCAGAGAACGGCTGCAAGAACAGCTGCCCGGCTATATGGTCCCGGCCTCTTATCATTGCCTGCCGCAAATGCCCTACACGGCCAGCGGCAAGCTGGATCTGCCGCGGCTGCGGCAGTTGGCGCAGCCGCCCGAGCAGGCGGGTTGGGCCGAAAAAGAACAAGAACAGAACCCGCTGAAACCGGCGGGGGAACAGGAAATACAAAAATCGGTGAGCTTGCCACAGGGCAAACCGTTCGATGCACAGCGGGAACAGGCGCATTCCGGCGAATCCCTTCAGGCGGCTGCGCCAAAAGAAAGCCCTGCCGCTGAAAAACCGGACCGGAACCCGGCCGGCGAAAGAGAACTGCTTCAGATTTGGCAGCAGGTGCTGGGCTGCGGCGAGCTGCAGCCGGACCGTTCTTTCTTCGAACAGGGCGGCAGTTCCCTGGCTGCGCTCAATGTACTCAGCCGCTATTTCAACAAAGGATATGCCCTGACATTGACGCAGTTTTATGCGCATCCGACTGCACGGGAGCAGGCCGCATTGTTAAGCGGAGCGGATCGAGCGGGACATCATACGCCGCTGCCCATTCGGGAAGAGGCGGCCTTGTCCGGCAAAAAGGCCGAACGGCCGCTGGAGGCGGTACTGCTGACCGGTGCAACGGGATTTTTGGGCGCGCATTTGCTGGCGGCACTGCTGCGGGCCGGCGCGTCCAGGGTGATTTGCCTGATGCGGGACGGCAGCGGCGCGCGGCTGCTGCAGACTCTGTGCGATTATTTTGGCTATGGATGGATACAGGAAAACACCTCAAAAATAGAAATCGTCCGCGGGGATGTGACGCTTCCGGGCCTTGGTATGGCGCCGGAAGATTATGAATCTCTGGCGGCGGTCGTGCAGGATGTGTACCACAGCGCGGCGGATGTACGCCATTACGCGGCGGATGAAAAGGCGTCGCTGGCGGTTAATTTAGGCGGCACAGAGCAGATGATCGCCTTCGCGCAAAAGGCCAAAGCCCGCCTGCACCACATCTCTACTGCCAGTGTAAGCGGAGAATACTTGCCGGATTTGCCGGAATCCGCCGTACAGTTCGATGAGGATGATTTGGATATCGGGCAGAACTGGCAGGATAACGTATATGTAAAGTCCAAATTCCTGGCAGAGCAGCAGATTCAGCAGGCTGTCCGCAGCGGCCTGGACGCCCGGGTCTACCGGGTAGGCCGGCTGGTGGGGCGTGCCAGCGACGGAATGTTCCAGAAAAATCCGGAGCAAAATGCGTTTTTCCTGCTTTTGCAAAGCGCGGCGTTCTTGGGTGCATTGCCGGTTTCCATGGCGGCAGCGCCGGTGGATCTGACACCGGTAGATGTCTGCGCCGGGGAAATCGTCGCCCTGCGGGACAGCGGCGGCGCGGTCTGGCATTTGCTGGGGCGAACCTATCCGCTGGAAGAAGCGGCCCGGGCGATTTGCCCGCATCTGACTGTTGTGCCGGATGAAGCATTTCCCGGTATTTTGGCAAAAGGGTTGGAAGAAAAAGGTCCGGCGGCGCTGTCGGCCCTTGTGGACTTGTGGAATCGCGTCTGTGCAGGACCCGCGATTCGTATTCAGGTAAGCGACGTAAAAACCCGGCGGCAGCTAGCCGCTCTGGGGGTTTCACGGACACAGGCAGAGCCTTCGGTTTTGCTTCGCGCATTTTGGCAGGATCGGTAAAGGAGGAAAAAAGAATGATTTCCGATTGGGTGACAACGGTATTTACCGTTATTCTGGTGGCGATAGCGCTTTTCATTATCTGGAGTCTGAAAATGCGCCATCTTCCGCTGATCCACAAATTATATTTGGGAATCGCGATCTCATTTGGCATTTGGCTGGCGGCGCTTTTGTGTATGAAATACACCGATCCGGCCAACATGACAATGCTTTGGGTATGGGACTCTTTGACCTATATCGGCGTCGCGTTTTCTCCGGCGTTCAGCCTTTGTATCGCTTTGGTATTCACCAAAGGCTGGGAGCGGATGCGCCCTTTGGGATGGGCCACCTTTATCGTGCCGGTGCTGACGAATATCATTGTTTGGACCAACCCCATTCATCATCTGCAGTATCAGGTGTTTTCGGTGGTCAAAAGCGAGATCGTGTTCGGGCCTTATATTTATCTTTCCGGCATCTATACCTATTTTTGCCTGGTTGCCGGTATTGCCCTGATGATCAGCTTTGCAATCAAAAATGACAGCCGTCTGTATTTAAAACAATGCGTTCTTTTCTCCCTTGGCGGTCTCGTCCCCCTGGTAGTCAGCTCGATTGCGACGTTCGGACCGGCCAGCATCCCGATCACGGCCACGCCCTTGAGTTTCGTGGCGACAGTCGTCTGCAACGGAATCGCCATTTACCAGCTGCACCTTTTGGACATCAAGCCGATTGCGACGCAGCATATTCTGGACTGGATTACCGACTGCTATCTGGTACTCAGTGACGAAGGGCTGGTCATTACATACAATAAGCCGTTCGAGGAGATTTTTGCCTCCCGTTTTGGCATTTCGGAAAATCATTACCTGTCCGAAAGCGTGCAGGAAGAGGATGTGGCGAAAAAAACAGCGGTCTACAATCTGCTGACCGCCATTGAGTCCTGCAGGCAAAGCGAATCCGCCGTTTCCTACGAGCAGGCGGTAGGCGTTTATGAAGGGGACATGTATAAAAAGAATTACTATATTACCGATGTAACGCCGTTAAACATTCACGAAAAGCTTTCTGGCTTTGTGGTCATTTACAAAGACATCACACAGCTGAAAAAGAGCATGCAGCAGCTGCAGGACAGCCAGACGAGGATGATGGAACAAGAGCGTATGGCTTTTTTGGGGCAGATGATGGGCGGCGTGGCACACAACCTGAAAACGCCGATCATGAGCATATCCGGGTGTGTTTCCGCCGTGGAGGACCTGGTGGAGGAATGTACCAGCAGCTTGGGAGACGAAGAGGTAACGGCGGACGATTACCGGGAGATTTACACAGAGATGGGCGAATGGTTCCAGCGAATCCGTGAAGCGACCGCTTATATGTCGGACATCATTACGGCGATCAAAGGGCAGGCTACAACGGTAAATCTTTCTGAGTCGACCGCCTTTACGATTGACGAACTGGTCGGCCGCTCGCGGCTTCTGATGCGCCATGAACTGCAAAGCGGCAACTGCACGCTGGAGGTGGAAGGCGAAGAGGAAAGCCGGGGCATTGTTCTGCACGGGGATATCAATAATCTGGTCCAGGTACTGAACAACCTGCTGTCCAACGCCATCTATGCGCAGAAGCAGTCTGGCGGAGGCGTGATTACAATCGGCATTCAACAGGATGGAGATCTTCTCAAAATTTATGTCAAAGACACCGGACCGGGTGTTAAGCCGCAGGTGAAAAGGCGTTTGTTCAAAGAAATGACCACCAGCAAAGGAACAATGGGTACCGGGCTGGGACTGTATATTTCCAACACTGTGGTCCGCGGAAAATTCGGTGGCAGCATGTGGGCGGAAGACAATCCGGGCGGCGGCGCGATTTTTGGCATGTCAATTCCTTTGTCCGCTGTTTCGGAAGCGCAATTCAATGAGAAAGGAGGGAGCAGACAATGAGGAAACACCAAAAGGTAGTGGATATTACCAACAGCTATTCGATTTTGGCTTTGGATGACGATCCTACCATGACTTTAACGCTGCAAACCTATTTTCAGCGTTCCGGCTATCATGTAGACGTAGAAAACGATCCCTACAAAGCTATTGAGCGGGTGCGAAACGGCCATTATGACATTCTGCTCCTGGACTTTTTAATGACACCGATCTGCGGCGACCAGGTCGTGGAACAGATCCGCAGCTTCAATCAGGATTTGTTTATCATTCTGCTTACCGGTCATAAAAGCATGGCGCCGCCGATCAAAACCATCCGGGATCTGGAAATCCAGGGATATTATGAGAAAAGCGACCGGTTCGACCAGCTGGAGCTGCTGGTGGAGTCCTGCATCAAATCAATCAAGCAGATGCGCACCATCCAAAACTATCAAAAAGGCCTGACGAAAATCACAGAGGACATGCCGCGGATTTACGGCCTGCGGGAGCGGGAAGAAATTGCGGATAAGCTGCTGCAGACGGCAAAAGATTTGATGGATGGCCAAAGCGTTTATTTGGCCCTTCGGCGGGAAAGCCTTTTGGACCAATCGGCAGTGGAGCCGGACGAACCTTACCTTGTCCGCTCGATGGGAGAGGCGCCTTCTTTGGAAGAGGTCATACAGCTTTCAGAGCGGGTACTCCGGCAGGAAGTGGTTCAGGAAGATGGGGATTGGGTCGTCGCGCCGATTGTCAATGAAAAAGAGATCATCGGCTCGCTGGGCGTTCGAATCGAAGGCGCTCCCCAGTATTACCAGCGCCAATTGCTGGGCATTTTCGCAAGGCAGGCCTCGTCCGCTATCTGGAACGGGATGCTGCAGCGGCTCTTGATTGAGAAAAATGAAGAACTGGTCGAAGCCAACAACGTTTTGCGGGAGAACTATACCCAGATCATCAGTGCCATGCGCCTGCTGGTGGATACAAAAGACATTTATACCCGCGGCCATTCCGACAGGGTGGCCTATTATGCGGTGCGCATTGCCCGTGAAATGGGGAAAGATCAGAATTTCTGCGAACAGCTGCATGTGGCGGGATTATTCCATGACATCGGAAAAATCGGTGTGCCGGATAACATACTGCTGAAGGATGGGCGGCTGACCGATGAGGAATACGCTAAAATCAAGGAGCATCCGGCCACCGGCGCGAAGATTCTTTCTTCGCTGACCCGGTTTCAGCCGATTGTACCCATTATTCGCGCCCATCATGAAAGGATAGACGGAAAAGGTTATCCCGATGGACTCAGCGGAACACAGATCCCGCTGGAGGCGCGGATCATCGCGGTAGCGGATTCTTACGACGCAATGACTTCCAACCGGCGTTACCGGTCCAGCCTGGGCGAGGAAAAAGCCGTCAAAGAGTTGATTGCCGGCAAGGGCAGCCAGTTTGACGGAGAGCTTGTGGATTGGTTCTTGCGGGTTTTGCAGGATAAAGAGACATTGAAAAAAGATTTGGCGGATCTGGAAGACTAGATACTGGCTGTTTTTAGCGGACAAAGACCGGAGTTCTTGAAATACAGGAGGAGCAAATATGAAAAGAGTCCCGTTGAACAAGGCAGATTATTATGAAACGTTCCCTTCCTATCTGGACGGGATTTCCCGCAAATTCGGGGAGAAACCGGCCATTACTTATTTTACCAGGGCGAAAGAGCCGATTACGGCCAGCTATGCGCAGTTGACGCAGCAGGCGCTTTGCGCGGCCCATGCGCTGCAGGCGCGGGGATATGCCGGAAAGCATCTGGCTATTGTGGCAGAGAACTGCTATGATTGGCTGGTGGCATATTTGGCGATTGCCAGCGCCGGCGCGGCGGCAGTCTGTATCGATGTGGAACAGCCGGATGAGAATATCCGCCAAATGATTTCGCAGGCAGACGCCGTGGGTGTGTTTGCTTCCGATACCTATCTGCCGATCTGCCGGCAAACGGAGGAAGAAGCCGCTGCGTGGGATTTGTTTTTGCTGGGCGAATCTTCCAATGATCAGGTGAGCATTCAGGATTTATGCCGCGAAGGACAGCCTTTGATGGAGCAGAAAGAGAATCGGATTGACGGCTTGGCCTGTGACCCTGCGGCAACGGCGTCCATTGTTTATACATCGGGTACCACAAGCCTCTCCAAACCGGTTATGCTCAGCCATCGGGCGATTTTGTATAATGCAGGCGACGCGATTCGGGATGTAAACGCCGGTCCGCGGGTATTTTCGTCTTTGCCTTTTTACCATTCTTACGGGATGACCGGCGCGGTATTGGATACGCTGGTGCGCGGTGCGGAACTTTGCATTAACGGGGATTTAAAAACCATGATGCGGGACTTGTATCTGTCCCAGCCGGACTCTATGATTACCGTTCCGCTGGTCGTGGAAATGCTGTATAAACAGTTGTGGCTCAGCGCGGAAAAAGAGGGAAAGGTCAAGCAATTGCAAAGCCTATTAAAGATGTGCAGAATTTTGAAAAAACTGCATTTGCCGTGGGAAAATAAAACATTGTCCGATATCCGGCAAAAGATGGTGGGCAGCCTGCATATTATTGTCTGCGGCGGCGCCCATCTGGAGAAAAAAATCTGTGAGGATTTTGAGCTGTTTGGGATCCAGATCCTGCAAGGCTATGGAATCACCGAATGTGCGCCGATGGTATCTACCAACGGCAATAAATACTGTAAAATGGGCTCGGTAGGCCTGGTGCTGGATCACTATCAGGTTAAAATCGTAGAAGACGAGATCTGGGTCAAGGGAACGTCTTTGATGAACGGGTATTATAAACAGCCCCAGGAGACAAAAGAGGTTATGGCCGAAGACGGATGGTTTAAAACCGGAGACTTGGGGTATCTGGACAAAGATGGATTTTTGTATATCACCGGACGGAAAAAGAATCTGATCGTCTTTAAAAACGGGAAGAAGGTTTCGCCGGAGAAGCTGGAAGAACAGCTTCGGAAAATCCCGATGGTGAAAGAGGTCATGGTGTATGGCGCGGCCAATGGCTCTTCTGCCGATACGGTAGTGGTGGCCGCCAGCATCTACCCGGATCCGGAATTGTCCAAAGGCATGTCTTCCTACGAAGTTTTAGAGCATCTGCAATCGAAAATCGACCAGTTGAATGCAACGCTTCCTTTGTTCCAGCAGATTCAGATGATTACGATTCGGGATCAGGAATTTGCAAAAACAGCGTCGAAAAAAATTAAGCGGCATACGGTTTGAGTTGGATGCGCCGCTGAAAAATGATAGAAGATGCACCGGCTGTTATAGTCAGAGACTTGCATATTTTGGAAATTTATAGTATAATTTGCGATATGGAATAATCAGGAAATTTGTTGCCGCAAAAGGAGTAAAAAAGCAGTATGTTGGAAATTATCCAGAAAATCATTTTTGAGGTTACCGGAAAAAGCGAAGTCACGATCGATACCGACTTTGTGCGTGACTTGGAGCTGAACTCTTTTGACGTGATGAATATCGTGTGTGCCTTTGAAGAATATTTCCAGACGACCATTCCAACCCGCGATGTGTGGAAGCTGCATCAGGTTCGGGATGTCATTGAATACGCGAGGGAACGCGGCATGGAGGAATAGCCGGGTGGCGGAGGTTACGATTTACTGGTACGGCCCGAAACGCCCTTCCTCCCGTCAGTGTTTGGTTCGATGCGCCGCTTTGTTCAGCGGGGAATCGCCGGAAGGGGCGGAAGCATCCTGGCCGGTGGAGCGGGAGGAACGGGGAAAACCCTTTTTTCCCAATCATCCGCAGGTACACTGTTCGGTTACTCACAGCGGCGATTATTGGCTCGGCGCCTTTTGCACCCAGCAGGTGGGAATCGACCTGCAGATCCACAAGCCGGGGCGCCTGGCGGCGTTGTCGCATCGCTTTTTCCATCCGGAAGAAGACCGCTATCTGCAAAGGGCCGGTTTTGCGGATTTTTACCGGGTTTGGGCAGCGAAGGAGAGTTTTGTCAAGTTTTCCGGAGAGGGAATCGGCGGGAACTTCGGGCGATTTTCCGTTGTAGGGCAGCAGGGGATTTTGCCGGAGGTAGATGGGCTGCAGCTTCGGTTTGTTCCGTTCCGATGCGATTACACGCTGTGCGTGTGCGCGCGGGAAATTTCTTCGGTTTTGCTGTTGCCGGGAAAATGATTCACAATCACAATATCGTTTAACCGCTTACAACGTGTGAGCAAAATGACAGATTAAGATGTGAGAATAAAGAATGAGAAAACCCCGCGTGAATATTCACGCGGGGTTTTCTGATAATGAATTGGGAATAGGATGATATCACTTTGGCTCAATGATGATCATTTCATCATCTTCGCCCAAAAAGTGGAGCGGTTCTCTGTCGATGATTGGATTTACCGCAACAGCATATTCTTTCATTTCTTCGACGGACATAACATAATAAGCATACTGCTTTGCAGCTGCGTCATAAACACCGAGCAAAATGGATTGATTGTCTTGAAATGCGGATGTGATTGCTTGTGTCTCTTTATTTTTGATAATGGGTAAATCCATTTGCGTCAGCGCATTGTCCGAGGGATGAAACAAAAAGAACTCTGCTCTTCCACTGTAAATAAAAATATCGTCAGTTGGCAGATGCTCTGTGAAATTAGCCGGGAAAAGGGCATCTCCATTGCCTTTTGCGACAAGCCGCAGAGAATCTGCCGATTGCTTGTAGATGTTTAATTCAACCCAATCTGTAATCAAAAGATAATCACCGATTACGTGGATCTGTCCGATTTTAAAGTCATTCATATCTTCTTGTATCTCAGACATATCAACACAGCCGATTGACGTGCCATCCAAATGATAGGTTCTTAGTTCCCAATGCTCCTCCTTGTTTTTTACAGCCAGATAGATGACTTCATTGTCAATCGTAAAAGCCAGAATGTTTTCACAGCTCTTATCCACATCTCCGGAAAGAATCGTTTGTGTACAATTGGTTGCGGGATCAAAAACGTCCAGATACGAAATGCAGGACCCCTCT
>JBJEQT010000169.1:0-28475 GCA_051881895.1 Oscillospiraceae bacterium | reverse complement strand
GATAAGATGATACCATACATGTTCGGCCAAGTCCACTTGCTTTCGACATTTTTGCGAAAGAAAAACCGGCAGCCTTGTTTGGATTCCGTGTATTTTTTCGGCCGAGCGGATTTGTCCTTTACCCGAAGCGGTCATTTCCAGCGCTGTCGCCCCTACCGTTGCGGTACCGTCTGCCGGATAAAAAAACCTCTGCGGAAATTTCCGCAGAGGTTTTGCAGCACATAAATTGTAGAAATATCGATTAACCTTTTACAGCACCGATGGTCAAGCCTTTTACAAAGTACTTCTGAACGAACGGGTAGAGCAGCAGGATAGGACCAGTGGTGATACAGGTCATAGCCATCTTCATGGACTGCTGCGGCAGGTTCGCAGAGTCTTCGTTCAGCAGGTTAACTTTACCCATGGATACCAGCTCCTGCAGAGCCTGAATGCTGGACAGCATCTCATGCAGGAAGTACTGCAGGTTCTTCATGTTATTTTTGTTCATGAACAACATACAGTTGTACCAGTCGTTCCAGAAAGTCAAAGCTGCAAACAGGCTCAAGGTAGCGATCAAAGGTTTCGCCAGCGGAATAACCAGTTTCCAGTAAATGGTGAAGTCGTTGGCGCCATCAACCTTGGCAGATTCGATAATCTCAAAAGGAATACCGCTCTTCATAAAGTTCTTCGCCAGAATCATCTGCCATACGGAGAACAGCATCGGCACAACCAGCGCCACATAGTTGTTCTTGAAGCCCAAGTAACGGGTACACATCAGATACCACGGTACCAGACCGCCGTTGAACAGGGTGGTGAAGTAGAAGAAGAAGGAGAATCCGTTTCTCCACGGGAAGTCTTTTCTGTGCAAAACGTAACCAGTCATGGTAGACATCAGCACGGAAAGCAAAGTACCGATAACGGTAGCAATAATGGTGTTACGATAAGCAAAGCCGATTCTTTCAGGGTTTTCCAAACAAGTTCTGTACGCTTCCAGCGTCCATTCGCCCGGCCAGAAAGAGTAACCGTAGCGCATAATGTTCGTTTCCGAAGTGAAGGAGTTCATGACAACCAGCAAAAACGGAAGGAAGCACAGCATGCCCCAGATGAAAACCAAGACGTAACCCAGCAATTTAAACGCAGCCAGGTCTGCCTGGAAAATTTTATTTTTTCTCTTCATGCGATTAACTCTCCTTTCTGCAAATTTCGATTAGAACAGGGTGTAATCCGGCTCAATGATTTTAACGATCTTGTTAACAATCAAAATTGTGATGAAGCACAAGCAGGACTGATACAAGCCTGCAGCCGAGGACATACCGTAGTCATTTGTTTGCATCAAGGAACGATAAATAAAGGTATCCAAAATGTCGGCAGCTTTCAGGATAACCGCGTTGTTACCAACCAACTGGTAGAACAGACCGAAGTCGCCACGGAAGATCTGACCAACAGCCAGCAGGCCCATGATAACCATGGTCGGGATCAGGCTGGGCAGGGTGATGTGACGGATTCTCTGCCAGATGTTAGCACCGTCAATGGAAGCAGCCTCGTACATGCCCTGGTCAATACCGGCAACAGCAGCCAGGTATACGATACAGTCGTAACCGACCATCTTCCACATCTTAAAGAAGACAAGCAAGACCGGCCACCCGTCAGGACTGGCGTAGAAATTGATTCTCGCAACACCGAAGAATTCGATGATTTTGTTGAAGATACCATACTCAAATCCGAAGATCGCCTGGAAAATTGCCTGTACTACTACCCAGGAAATGAAGTAGGGCAGGAACATGAAGGACTGGAAGATCTTTTTGAACACCTTGTTGGTCAATTCGTTGATCAGAATTGCAAAAGCAACCGACAAGAACATGCCCAGGAAAATAAAGACAATGTTGTAAAGCAAGGTGTTTCTGGTCAGAGGCCAGAGTTTGTCGGAAATAATCAGGAACTTAAAGTTGTCGAATCCGACCCACGGGCTTCCGTAAATACCATCGACATAGTTGTACTTTTTGAATGCCAGCACGATACCAGTCATGGGTATGTAGGAGAAGATGATAACGTAGGTCAATGCAGGCAGCAACATGGCCAGCAGGATCTTACAATCCCAAGCAGTCTTTAAAAAGCGTTTGAACTTCGACGGCTTCTGCCACTTTACTTCGGTGGCCTGCGGAGCTTCCCTTTCTACAGTTTGCGCTGTGTTTGCCATTGTGTAACCTCCCCGAAATAGAAATGAACCGGAAATCCCGAATGGTTTGCCCGCCCGCTTTGTCTATTTTAACCAAGCGGATGCCGTTTCGCAGGCGTTTATATAGAGATTTCGATTGCATAAGTAAATTATACTTGCTTTTTTACATCAAAAATCTTAAAATAGTTGTGATTTCATTAAAGATTTTGTCATTTATCTATGACAAATTACACAAAATACGGTTGCTAAAATTATCGTTTCCAGTAAAAAGGGAGAAAAATATGTTAAAAATTTTAATTGTCGATGACGAAGCGCCCACCAGGATGCGAATTATTAAAGGAATCGACTGGGAAGAATTTAATATTTCGCAGATTATTCAGGCGGAAGACGGAGAAGAAGCGCTGCATTTGTGCGATACTTTTATCCCCGACATCCTGCTGACTGACGTCCGTATGCCCAAAACCGATGGGATTGAGCTGGCCACCCGCTTAACGCAGCGGTTTCCCGGAATCAAGACCATTTTCGTCAGCGGATACACGGACAAGGAATATTTCAAAAGCGCGATTCGTCTGGGCGCGGTAAGCTACATTGAAAAGCCGGTCGACCTGGGAGAGCTCAAGGATGTGCTGGCCGAAACGGTCAATGCCTTAAACAACGACCGCTCCACCGCGCACAAGGTCAAGGCGTTTGAGCAAAGCCGCAACCTGCAAAAGCTGATGGAAGTTGCGGGAGAGCTTTGCCAGCCCAGTTTTTACAATGAACATTTACTGGAAGAGCTGGTTCCGGAGATTCGCAATGCCTCCTTGTTTGTCACCATCGTGGCAAAAATCACCTTTTCCTCCGGCAGTTCCGACCTAAGTTCCTTTATCCCGTTTATGTTCCAGAGCATTTATGAAATCAGCGACGTGTACGACGCGCCCAGCCTCACTCCGCTGTGCACCTGCAAGGGCAACCATATTATCATCCATCTGGCCGGCCAATCCACCGGTTCCAACTTTACCGATTATAAAATGATCGACCAATACTGCAATTTCGTGATCGACAAGCTGTCCGGCTCCGGCATCAATTCGGTGGTAGCCGTCGGTTCGGTCGTCAGCAGCTGGAAAGAGCTGGCCCGCTCCTATGAAACGGCTGTCGTGGCGGTGCAGCAGTCTTTCTATCAGGAAAGCGACAGCGTCTGTTACTACAAAAAAACCAGCGCCGGTACCTATCAGTTTACGGCGGAGCAGGTAGACCTTTTCTCTCAGACGCTGAAAAAACAAAACCGAAACCACGCGCTTTTGTATATCCACAATCTCACCGGCGAAATCAAGCAGTATCAAAACACCCTGGTCATCAACGTGCTGCGCCATTATTACGCCCTGATCTGCGAACTGATGCGCCTGGCGCAGGATGAACAAATTACCCTGTACGAGAAAATCGGCAAGGAGCAGGACGTCTGGGTCCATATTCAAAACTTCTCTTTTATCACGCAGCTGGAAGATTTCCTGGTCCAGGGCATCAACCAATATTATGATTCGCTCAACGAAGGAAAGTACGGCAACGCGACGGTAGACCGTATTGTAAAATTCATCAAAAACAACTACGCAAATCCAGACCTGTCCATTACCGCCATCAGCGAATATACCAACCTCTCCCCTACCTACATTTGCCATCTGTTTAAAGACACCACCGAAATGACCATCAACAATTTTATTTTGAATTACCGGATGCAGAAAGCCCAGCAGCTTTTAAAGGATCCGGTCTGTAAGGTCAAAGATGTGGGATTTTTGGTTGGATACCGGAACGGAAACTATTTTTCCTATCAGTTTAAAAAATTCACAGGTCTTTCGCCGTCTCAGTTCCGGGAGAAAACATTATGAGATGGATCAAACGGTTCTTCCATTACTGCCGGAACCGCTTTCGCTATTCAAACTTCTTTACAAAAATGGTGGCGTTGTTTCTGGTTGCGGCTTTCCTGCCGCTGTTTGTCTGCTCCGCTTTTCTGGTGACGGATACCATCCGGGCCTCCGGAGAAAACACCGCGGCTTCTATCCGCAATAACTTTCAGCAGACCTACAGCGTTCTGGACAGACGAATGACCCAGGTTAAAAAATGCGCGGAACTGCTTTTGAACGACTCCGGCACCAACGAATTTCTGCGCAACGGCCAAAATGAGACGACCTTTTGGGAGCAGCGGACTTTCAAAACCGATATGGACAACACCATTTCCTTTATTGAAAACGCTCAGAACATCAAACGGCTGCGGATCTATGTGGACCCTACTTATTTTTATATTCTGGCCTCTTATCATTACTGCGACATCAACCTGCTGCAGGGACAACTTTGGTTTGCACCTATGCGCCGTTCCAGCGGCCGCTCCCTCTGGCTGTCCTCCCAGGAAAATGACCTTTTGAATCAGGCGCAGAACATCCTGTCCGACCATGACACCTTATCCTATATGGTAAAAGGTGTGGATTTGACCAACATGCAGCGGACCGCTGTGATTTATCAGATGGACTTTTCCAAAACCGAGGTGGAGGCACAGCTTCGCAGTTCGCTGGTTCTCGACGGCAGCCAGGCTTTTGTGGTGGATGAAAACGACCGGGTCATCGCCGGCGCCTGCCTGGGTGATCCGTCCGGCGATCTGCCCGAAACACTTGCGATCCACACCGACCAGGAAACGGTCTCCATCGGCGGGGTCCTTTATCGGGTCAGCTGCGCTGAGTTTGAATCGGCGCCCTGGCGGATGGTAACGCTTGTGCCGGACGAAAGCTTTTTCTCCTACTCTGACTTGGACCAGATCCTTTTGTTCATCCTGCTGGCTTTTATCGCCGGATCGGTGATTTTTACCTCTACCCTTCGCTTTTCCAAAAGAGTTACCCAAAAAATCCGCTCTGTCATCAACGGGATGGAAGCGGTGCGAAACGGCGAATTTGTGAACCTGCCCGTCCCCGGGACCCATGACGAGATCGACGATCTGATCGACCATTACAACTACATGGTAGATGAATTGGAACTGCTGGTCGAGGCCAAATACCTGTCCGGCGTGGAACTGAAAGCGGCCCAGCTGCGGGCTTTGCAGGCGCAGATCAACCCCCACTTCCTTTATAATACACTGGAAATGATCAACAGCTATGCATTTTTGGAAGATCCGCAAAAGGTGGAGCAGCTGGTCAGCGCCCTATCCCGTTTTTATAAGCTGAGCTTAAACCACGGAAAAGACGTTTACCAGCTCTGGCAGGAGCTGAAACTGGTAGAAGCTTATTTTGAGATCCAGCAAATCCGCTATCCGGACTGCCTGACAATGAAGATCGATGTGCCCTCCTCCATGATGCAGTATGCCATTCCCAATATCACCCTGCAGCCGCTGATTGAAAACAGCATCTCCCACGGTATTATGAGCCGGGAGGACAAACGCGGCAGCATTACCATTGTCGGGCGGGTACTGGAAAACACAATCCAGCTGCAGGTCATCGATGACGGTGTGGGCATGCCGCAGCAGGTCGTGGATCAGCTCAACGCTGGCAAGCCGCCGGAAGATGTGGAAAGCTCCGGCAGCCGCTATGGGATTTACAATATCAACGAACGGATTCAAAACTATTACGGCTGCGATTATCATCTGCATTTTGAAAGCGTCCCGGGAGAAGGGACGGTCGTGACCATCACTCTTCCGCCGATGTAGCGGATTTATCCGCCTTTTTCAGCGCATCCCCGTTACCGCGGCATCCGGGCGAAAAAGCCTTCCCGAAAAAAAGAAAACGCAGAGGGATTTTCCCTCTGCGTTTTTTGTATCAAGGCGTGTTTCAACCGGGTCAGATGCTGAACAGCATATCTCCGTAGGTCGGGAACGGCCAGTAGCTTTCCGCTGTGTTAAGTTCCAGCTCGTCCGCCACCGCGCGCAGTTCCTGCATAGAGGCAAAGATCGTATCGTGGTAGTATGCGGCGCACTCTCCGATCTTCTCGAAATTTTTAGCTCCCAGCAGCGCTTCATCCAGGGTATTGGCCTTGCCGAACAACGACGCGCTCAAGGAAGACAGCTTTTCAATGGTCGCGGCCTCCATTTCGCAGGAAGCGGCCGGGCAGGCGGCTTTTTTCGCGATGACCGCCTCGCTGAGTTCTTTCACATACGCGCTTACCGACGGCAGAATCTGTTTCCGGGTCAATTCCAGCATGGTCAGCGCTTCAATCCCGATCACCTTGCAGTAGCCTTCCATTTTGATTTCATAGCGGGAATGAACCTCTGTCTCAGTAAAAATACGGTATTTCTCGAACAGCTTCACATTCTTTTCATCTGCCAGATGGGCCAGCGCGTCCGGCGTGGATTTCAGGTTCAGCAGCCCTCTTTTTTCTGCCTCTTCCTGCCAGGCGGCGGCGTACCCATCGCCGTTAAAGATGATCCGCTTATGTTCTTTCATCGTTTTCTGGATCAGGGCGTGAACGGCTCCCTCCAGATCATCCGCTTTTTCCAGTTGGTCGGCAAACACATCCAGCGCCTCGGCAACAATGGTATTGAGCACCGTGTTCGGCTCGGATACCGACTGGGCGGACCCCAGCATACGGAATTCAAATTTATTGCCGGTAAACGCAAAAGGAGAGGTGCGGTTGCGGTCGGTGGCGTCTTTGGCCAGCCTCGGCAGTACATGCGCGTACCGCAGCAGCCCGGAATCCGCCTTTTCGTAGGTTTTGTCATGTTCGATTGCATCCAAAACCGCCATCAACTCGTCGCCCAGGTACATGGAAACGATGGCGGGCGGCGCTTCGTTGGCGCCCAGCCGGTGGTCGTTGGCGGCGCTGGCCACCGAGATCCGAAGCAGGTCCTGGTGCTCGTCGACCGCTTTGATCACCGCGCACAAAAACAGCAGGAACATGGTGTTGCGGTTGGGTTCGTCAGTGGGGTCGAGCAGGTTGATCCCTGTGTTTGTGGTAATCGACCAGTTGTTGTGTTTGCCGGAACCGTTAATGCCCGCGAAAGGCTTTTCATGCAGCAGGCAAACCAGGCCGTGGCGTTCCGCCACTTTTTTCATCATTTCCATCGTCAGCTGGTTTTGATCTGCCGCGATGTTGCTGGTAGTATAGACCGGCGCCAGCTCATGCTGCCCGGGCGCAACTTCTTTATGCTCGGTTTTGGCGCTGATGCCCAGTTTCCACAACTCATCGTCCAAATCTTCCATAAACGCTTTGACACGGGGTTTGATCGCACCAAAATAGTGATCGTCCAGTTCCTGGCCTTTGGGCGGTTTGGCGCCGAACAGAGTGCGGCCGGTAAAGCGCAGATCTTTTCTTTTTTCATACAGGTCCTGGTCTACCAGAAAATATTCCTGTTCACAACCAATACTGGTCAGCACGCGGGTCACTTCCGTATGACCAAACAGCTTCAAAATCCGCAGCGCCTGTTTATTGATCGCTTCCATCGACCGCAGAAGCGGAGTCTTTTCATCCAGCGCTTCCCCGGTATAAGCGGAAAAAGCCGTGGGGATACACAAGGTATTGTCTTTGATAAAAGCGTAAGAGGTCGGGTCCCAAGCGGTATATCCCCGCGCCTCAAAAGTCGCGCGCAGACCGCCGGAGGGGAAGCTGGACGCGTCCGGCTCGCCTTTGATCAGTTCTTTCCCGGAAAATTCCATGATCACCCGGCCGTCGCTGGTCGGCGAGATAAAACTGTCGTGTTTTTCTGCCGTCACGCCGGTCATGGGCTGGAACCAATGCGTAAAATGAGTAGCGCCTTTTTCAATCGCCCAATCCTTCATGGCGTTGGCCACCACATTGGCTACCGACGGGTCCAGGCTGCGCCCCTGGGCGATGGTGCGGTTCAGGGCTTTGTAGGTTTCCTTTGGCAGGCGCTGACGCATTGCCGTATCGCCGAATACCAGGCTGCCAAACATTTCGGGAATCTCTTTCATCATCATTACCTCCTATTGCAGACCAACATGGTTTTTCATGGTGAAAACAGCACAGGGCTTCCCAGCGGCATTTCTTGCGGCAAAACCGGCTTGTCGTCCGCGATGGGAACTCCTGTTCCGGTTCAGAAATCAAAATGCCAAAAAAAGAGGCACTATGGACTTTTTTGTCCACAGCGCCTTTGCCGTTTTCCTATGGACTTTTTTGTCCACAGCGCCTTTGCCGTTTTCCTGATGTTCGCATTATAATCCCGGACAAAAGCATTTGTCAACCCATCAAAATAAATTTGTGTTTTTTCATAAAATTTTTCTTTTGTCCGCCTGTTTTTTTCATTTTCCGGATTTTTAGCCGCATGAAATTTTTGTATACAATCTTCGGTTTTTTTCTTGACATCCCCATAGTCATTCTCTATAATAGTAACGTTGAATGACGGTGTTCAGGAAACGGCAGCATTGGGACGCCGCTTTCCGGGCACCTTCACTCTTTTTATGGGGGTTTTGAAATCCATCCAAGATCTTTCGCCGCATTGCGGCAGAACGGAGAAGCTTTTATGTTAACAGCAATCGTTGGTATCAACTGGGGAGACGAAGGCAAAGGCCGCATGGTGGACCTTCTCTCGGAAAATTATGATATCGTCGCCCGCTATCAGGGCGGCAACAACGCCGGTCATACGGTACAAAATCATCTGGGCAAATTTATTCTGAATCTGCTTCCTTCCGGCATCCTGCGGCCGGACGTGGTCAACGTCATGGGCCCCGGTATGGTCATCGATCTGCAGCACCTGTGCGGCGAGATCGACCGGCTGCGCCAGGCGGGCATCCGCATTACCCCGGATAATTTAAAAATCAGCGACCGCGCGATCATCTGCCTGCCCTACCATGTGCAGCAGGATGGTCTGGAGGAGGATCGCCTGGGCGACGCCAAATACGGCTCCACCCGCCGGGGCATTGCGCCGGTATACGGGGACAAATATCTGAAAAAATGCATCCGCATGGGCGATCTGCTCTACCCGGAGGCGATGAAAAAACGGCTGCGCGGCATTGTGGAATGGAAAGACCTCTTCATCCACGACGGATACAAAGCCGATCACATCTCCTATGATGAGATCGTCGAATGGCTGGAAACCTACGGCGGACAGTTGAAAGATCACGTCTGCGATCTCGGCGTTTATCTGACAGAGCAGATCCAAAAAGGCAAAAAAGTCATGTTCGAGGCGCAGTTGGGCGCGCTTCGGGATATCGATTTCGGCATTTATCCCTTCACTTCCTCTTCCTCCACCATTTCCGCCTACGCACCCATCGGAGCCGGTATTCCCGGCAAAAAGCTGGATTTGTGCATCGGTATTATGAAAGCCTATTCCTCTTGCGTGGGAGAAGGCCCTTTCACCTGCGAAATGTTCGGAAAAGAAGCGGAAGAGCTGCGGGAAGCAGGCGGTGAATACGGCGCCGCCACCGGACGGCCCAGACGGGTCGGCCCCTTTGACGTAGTCGCCTCCCGCTACGGTGTCCGCATGCAGGGTGCGGACGAACTGGCCCTGACCAAAATGGATGTCCTGTCCTATCTGGACAAAATCCCCGTTTGCACGGCTTATGAGGTAAATGGCGTGGTGACCCACGAATTCCCCTTCGGCGACCATCTCAACGAGGCAAAACCGGTCATCGAGTACGTCCCCGGCTGGCACTGCGATATCAGCGGCTGCCGCAAAAAAGAGGACCTGCCCAAAGAAGCTCTTGATTACGTGGCTTATCTGGAAAAAGCCGTGGGCTGTAAAATCCGCTATGTCTCTGTCGGTCCTGACCGTGACGCTTATATCGAAATGAATTGACCCAACCCGAAAGGTTCCATTCGCCGGCGCTTTTTCATAAAATCGCCGGCGAAATCTGTTTGGAAAGGAGAAACGGTATGGACCGCATCCTGTTGGTCTGCGAAAAAGAGAAAAGCGCCCTTGCCCTGGAAACGCTTCTGGCAGGCTTTTTGCAGGCCGAGATCACCCATGCTGCCCAACTGCAGCAGGCACAGGAGCTTCTATCCCGGGAAGTTTTCCGTCTGGTCATCGTCAATCTGCCCTTTCACGATGAAAACACGGAAGCTTTTGTGAAGAACGCGGCCCAGTCCACCTCCAGCGGTATTCTTCTTTTATGCCCGCAGGACTCGGCCCAGCAACTGCTGGAACGCTGCCGGGCCCATGGGATTCTGGTGGTGCCCAAACCCCTGTCCCAGCCGCTGTTTATCCAGTCGGTCTATCTGGGCCTTTCCACCGGCGCGCGCTTATCAGAACTGCTGCAGGAAAACCGGAAACTCCATTCCAAACTGGAAGAATTAAAACTGGTCAGCCGCGCGAAATCCGTGCTGATCGAATATCTGAAGCTCACGGAACCGCAGGCCCACCGCTACATCGAAAAACAGGCGATGGACCTGGGATTGACCCGGCGTCAGGTGGCTTTGAATATCCTGAAAACCTATGAATCCTAATTTTTTGTGTCTGTAAGAAAGAAAAAATAAATAAACTCCCACAGGAAGGAATGAAAAACGATGACCAAGTACATCTTTGTAACCGGCGGTGTTGTGTCCGGCCTGGGCAAGGGCATTACCGCGGCATCTCTGGGACGTCTTCTCAAATCCCGGGGCCTGAAAGTTGCCGCCCAAAAGCTGGATCCATACATCAATGTGGACCCCGGCACCATGAGCCCTTACCAGCACGGCGAAGTATTCGTCACCGAGGACGGCGCTGAAACCGATCTGGATTTGGGACATTACGAGCGGTTTATCGACGAAAACTTAAACAAGTTTTCCAATCTGACCACCGGCAAGGTGTACTGGAATGTGCTGACCAAGGAACGAAACGGCGACTATCTGGGCGAAACTGTCCAGGTGATTCCGCATATCACCAACGAAATCAAAAACTTCATTTACGCGGTGGGAAAAAAGACCGATGCGGATGTGGTCATCACGGAGATCGGCGGCACGACCGGCGATATCGAAAGCCAACCGTTCCTGGAGGCGATCCGCCAGGTCTCTTTGGAGGTCGGGCGTCAAAATTGCCTGTTTATGCATGTCACCCTGGTGCCGTATCTCCAAAGCTCCGGGGAGCACAAATCCAAGCCCACGCAGCATTCGGTACGGGAACTGCAGGGGCTGGGCATCATGCCCAATATCATCATCGCCCGCTGCAACGAGCCGCTGGAAAATGAAATCAAACGCAAAATTTCCCTGTTCTGCAATGTCCCCATCGACTGTGTGATCGAAAACCGGACCATCCCCGTGCTGTACGAAGCGCCCCTGATGCTGGAACAAAACGGCCTTTCGGACATCGTCTGCCGGGAACTGAACCTGGATTGCCCTGCTCCTGATTTGACCGAATGGATGCAGATGCTCGCCCGGGTCCGCGGCTGCGATAAAAAGGTTAAAATCGCATTGGTGGGCAAATACGTTCAGCTGCACGACGCATACCTGTCGGTAGCCGAATCCCTGCACCACGCAGGTTATGAAAACGAGGCGGAGGTTCAGATCAAATGGGTGTTATCCGAGCTGGTCACCGACGAAACCGCCGACGAATATCTGTCCGACTGCGATGGAATTCTGGTCCCCGGCGGATTTGGTCAGCGGGGCATTGAGGGCAAAATCGTAGCCGCCAAATACGCCCGGGAGCACGATGTCCCCTATCTGGGCATCTGCCTGGGCATGCAGATTGCGGTAATTGAGTTTGCCCGCAATGTACTGGGCCTTTCGGAAGCGGATTCCAGTGAGTTTAAGCCCGATGGTCCGGACCCTGTCATCGATTTGATGCCCGATCAGCAAGGCAACCTGCCCAAGGGCGGCACCATGCGGCTCGGCGCGTACCCCTGCAAAGTCTATCCCGGCACCTTCCTGGAACAGGCTTACGGATGCGCCGAAGTGCAGGAACGTCATCGTCACCGCTACGAATTCAACAATCGTTACCGGGATGTTTTTCGCCAGCACGGCATGATTTTCTCCGGAACCTCTCCGGACAACCGGCTGGTAGAAGCGGTGGAGCTCACCCGCGACACATTTTACGTCGGCGTGCAGTTTCATCCAGAATTCAAGTCCCGACCCAACCGTGCCCACCCGCTGTTTCGGGAATTCGTCAAAGCAGCGGCAAACAGACAAAAATAAGCTTTTCCCGCCCCGGCTTCGCCGGGGTTTTTCTTTGTCCAAACTGCTGTCACCCAGCGAGAAAATTTGTAAAATCCAACAAAACCATTTTTTTGCATTTTGAAAAAACTGGCATTTTAATATGGCGTGTGTTATGCTTTTTAGGTAATGTGTTTCAATGCGAAAAAGGAGGCTTTTTATGGATACCGCTGAACTGCGCGGTTTGACCGCCGCTTTGAAAGAAAATATCAGTAAAGTGATCATGGGCAAGGAGAAACAGATCGAAAAAATTCTGCTATGCCTGTACAGCGGTGGCCACATCCTTCTGGAAGACATCCCCGGCACCGGCAAAACCACATTGGCCAAGGCTCTGGCCCGCTCGCTGGACTGCGGTTTCAAGCGGATTCAGTTTACGCCGGATCTGCTCCCGTCAGAACTCAGCGGCATCAATTACTACAACCAAAAGGAGCAGGCGTTCCAGTTTCGGCCCGGCGCGATCTTCACCAATATTCTGCTGGCCGATGAGATCAACCGTGCCACTCCCCGCACCCAGTCCAGCCTGCTGGAGTGTATGGAGGAGCGCCAGTGCTCGGTGGACGGTGTGACCTATCCCATGGCGCAGCCGTTTTTGGTGGTCGCCACCCAAAACCCGGTGGAAATCCAGGGGACTTTCCCGCTGCCGGAGGCGCAGCTGGACCGGTTTTTCATGAAAATTTCTCTGGGCTATCCGGATGCGCAGCAGGAGCGGGAAATGCTCACCGCCTATCAGCTGCAGTCTCCGCTGGATTGTCTGAGCCCTGTCTGTACCGGGCAGGACATCCTGGAAGCGCAGAAACAGGTGGCGCAGGTACGGGTCAGTCAGCCGGTAGCCGCCTATATGGTATCGTTGGCCGGCGCCACCCGCCGGCACGAAAAGATCCGGCTGGGAATAAGCCCCCGCGGCGTCATCACGCTGATGCGCGCCTCCCAGGCAAAAGCCGCCATGGACGGGCGGGAATATGTTCTGCCGGATGATGTAAAGGCGGTCTTTATAGATGTATCCGCTCACCGCATCATCTGCCGCGGATACCAGATGGGGCAGGCGGATGAGGCGGCAGCAGAGTGCCTTTCTGAAATCCTCTCCCAGACGCCCGCTCCCATCGAGCAGCAGTAAAAGGCCAATCCCTCTCGCTAGGAGGCGCTTATGGAATTTGTCGCAATTATCTTTATGGTGATCGTTCTTTTGGCGGCGCAATTGATTTTATTTGCCAAAAACAGCTTTCGCCATTTTGAATACACCTGTTTTTTTACCAAGGATGAAGTGATGGAGGGGGACGAGGTCGGGCTTGTGGAGATCGTCTCCAACCGCAAATGGCTGCCGCTGCCCTGGCTGAAGTCAGAGCTTTCCAGTTCCCGATGGCTGGAATATGCCGGTTCCCAATCGGAAGTTGTTGGCGAAATCCGGTATGTTCCCAGCTTTTTCGCGCTGAAAAGCTATCAGAAAGTTTCCCGCACCTGGAAGGTCAAATGCCTCAAGAGAGGTGTTTTTGAAATCCGGCGTGTGGATTTGGTCGGCTCCGATCTGCTGGGCTTTTCCAGCTTTTCCTATTCCGCTCAGGTCAACGCCCGTCTGACCGTTTTGCCCAAGCCGCTGGAAAACAATGCGCTGATTTGTCTGCCTCGATATCTTAACGGCGACACGGTGGTTCGCCGCCAATTGCTGGACGATCCGTTTTTTGTCGCCGGTGCCCGGGAATATACCGGCCTGGAACCCATGAACCGGATTCACTGGAACGCCACTGCCCGGGAGGGAAAGCTGATGGTCTTTGAAAACCAGTACACCCCCCGCAACAATTTGTCCGTCCTGCTGAACGTACAGCAGCGTCCCGGGAAAGCCGGCTCCATGGATGGAGATGACGATTTGGAAAATTGCATCCGCTTTTGCGCCTACCTGTTCGGCGCCGCGGCAAAGGAGGACATTCCTTTTCGCTTTCTGTGCAACGGCGCCGATTTGGGAACCGGACAGCCGGTCTGCACTGCCGAATCGTGGGGGACCGCTTTCGCGCTGGAGCAATCCAGAACGCTGGCGCGGCTGATGGTGGATCATGCCAAAAAAATCGATTTGTTTTTGCAGGAAGACGCCGCTTTTTTGTCCTCCGCCCAATTGGTCCTGGTCAGTACCTATCTCGATGAAAATCTCAAAGCCTTTGCCCGGGAAAAGGCGCGGTATGGTGCGTCTGTCACCGTTTTTGTCTGCGGGCGAACCGTCCCTGGCGATTATGAGGACGGCACCTATTCCCTTTTCCTGCTGCAGGGCAGCGAAAAAAAGGAGGCGCAGCCGCTGTGAATCCATTTTTCTTCTTTCTTCGCATCGCCGCTTTGCTGGACAGCCTGCTTTTATCCTATCCGATCCTTGCTGTTTTGGAGGTAGCCATTACCGGGCAGCTGACCAGCGCATCCTCTTTGCCCCGTCTGGGGATCGTCCTGGCCGCCGGCGCGCTGGGGGCGCTCACCGGATGGCTGCTGGACCGTATGAAGCATCCGCCGGTGCGGATCGTTACGCTTTTGCTGGCCGCGTCTCCCGCCGCTTTTTTCGCCGGCGGCTGTTTGTGTATTTTGGGAACAAGCCTTTTCCACTGGGCTTTGGTCATTCTCAGCCTGGTGATTTACGCCGTTGGTATGTTTTTTGCCACCCACTCCTTTGATGAACTGATTGGCACCAGCTTTTTATCCTTTACCATGATCGCCTATTTTTTAGCGGCAATCATCGTTTGGTTCTGCGGCTCCTATTTAGGCATGATCTGCGAGCCTATTTTGCTGATTGTCAGTTTTCTTCTCTTCATTTTGCTGTACGCAATCATCAGCAACCAATCAAACATCGAGCGGCTGATGGGCCGCCGCCATTACGATCTTTCCATGCTGCCCGCCGGAATGCGCCGCTATAATCTGCTTTTGATTTGCGGCGGGTTTGTTCTGGTCACGCTGGGCCTTTTGTTTCAAAAGCCGATCTGGCACATCATAAAATTTCTCTTGCGGGTACTATCCTCTTTTTTGTATGTTTTTGTCCTCTTCTTTCGTTTTATCACCTGGCTTTTAGCCCGTCCCACGCAGCCAGATAAGCCTCTGCCGCAAGTATCCTCTCTGCCTGTTTTCGGCGAGGCGCAGGAAGCGGCCTCTACCTCTTTTTTGAATGTGCTCTTCCAATGGTTGGCGTTATTTCTGATCCTTTTGTTTTTATTTTTCCTGCGGCGCCAGATCTGGGATGTCACCAAGAAAGCAGCTGCGGCAGTTTGGAAGCTGATAAAAGCGCTGTTCTCCCGAACCGGCAATAAGCAAAAGTCTGCAGCTGCATTCTCTGAATATTATGTGGATATGGTGGAAGATCTGGAGCGGGATACGGTAGAAGCGTCAGCCGACAAAGAGGAGATCCCCACCTTTCGCATTTGGCAGCGCCAATGCCGCGATTTTTTAGAAGCGCCCCCCAAAAACCGCTCTTTGCGGGACGGCTATCTGCTGATCCTTACCTGGCTTCGCATTCACGGCGCCCCCCTTTCGCCGGCGGATACCACGCTGGAGATTCTGAACAAATCCTTGACCCGCATGCCGGAAAGCCCCTTTTCGCATGTAACCGAGAGATTCAACGATACTTACTACGGCGAACTCCCCCTACTGGATGATGATTATGAAAGTCTCGTGCGGACGCTTCGCATTTTGATGCAAGAAAAATAATGGTGGAATAAACTGCGTTTTCGTAAAATTCAAGCGGAAAAAATCAGATTTTTCCGCTTTTTCGCTTTTGTTTCTATTATTTTTTGACTTTTTATCCTCCAACGTCTATAATAAATTTACGCAAAAAATATTTTTTACGTAAAAGGAGCCTTTTATGAAAGTCAAAATTACCGACGTGGCCAAAGCCAGCGGCGTTTCCATCGCCACCGTTTCCCACGTGATCAATCATACCCGATATGTATCTCCCGAAACTACCCAAAAAGTGGAACAGGCCATTCAAAAGCTGGGATACTCTCCGGACATCACTGCCCGCAATTTTAAGAAAGGCCGCAAGGGCTTGGTCGGTATGTTGGTACAGGATCTTTCCTATACCCGCTCCACCCTGATTTTAAAGCAGTTGGAGGAGGTGCTGGCCCCCGAAAAAATGCACCTGATCGTGTCTAACACCAAGGCTTCCCCGCATCAGGAAATGGAACAATTGAAGCTTTTGACCTCCGGGCTGGTAGACGGGCTGATCGTCCAGTCATCCTGCGGTGACTATCAGCAGATCGCGCCCTGCATTCCGCGG
Source organism: Oscillospiraceae bacterium (assembly GCA_051881895.1). Lineage (GTDB taxonomy): Bacteria > Bacillota > Clostridia > Oscillospirales > Ruminococcaceae > UBA3818. Next base: position 12,051 of record JBJEQT010000169.1, on the reverse strand, counting down.
GATTTCCCCCTAGTGTTTATTGACCATCCGCTTAAGAACTGTCCCTACCCAACCTTGTTCGTGTCCAGCTACACAGCCCTGTATCAGGGGGTTGAAGATTTGATCCGCCAGGGGCACACCCAAATCGGATATATCGCGGATCAGGCCCACATCGCCTATTCGATCGAACGGCTGGACGCTTACCGCGCCGCTGTCCGGGACTACAACCTGCCGATCGGGGATTCGCTGATTGCCTATGCGCATCCGCAGACCAAAACCGCCTATTTCTGTGCACAGGATCTCATCGAAAAAAAATGTACCGCTATCGTTGTCTCCAACAACAGCATTGCGCTGGAAACTTTAAAATATTTGAACATCCACCACTTGCAGGTTGGGACTGACGTGGAACTGCTGGGCTTTTCCGGCAGCGACTGGTATGGGTATCGCACGGAAAAAATTGCGCAGGTTTCCCAACCCACGGAAGAAATGGCAAGAATGGCAGGACAGCAGCTTCTGGAACAAATCCAGCAGCCCAAGGCCTGTGCCCGCACCACGGTTTTGCACAGCACCTACATTCCAAAAAAACAAGAGAGGGAGTTTTGACATGCTTGATATGATCGCAGTTGGTGAAATTTTGATTGATTTCGTCAGCACCGGAGAACTGCAATTTTCCGGCACGGTAGGCGGCGCCCCCTGCAACGCTCTGGCGCAGGCCGCCAAGCTCGGCAGCCGGACCGCTTTTATCGGCATGGTTGGCGACGACGCTTTCGGGCGTACCTGTGCCCGCCAGCTGGACGAATTGGGGATTGACCGCACCCATTTGGCGGTCACAGACCGGGCGGACACCACGCTGGCATTCGTCTCGCTGGACGAAAGCGGCGACCGGGACTTTACCTTTTACCGCCGGCCCGGGGCGGATACGCTACTCACTGTAAAAAACATCCCTTTTGACCGGATCGCTCAAAGCCGCGTTTATCTGTTTGGCGGCGTTTCCCTCTCCAAGGATCCAACCAGGGCGGCTGTTTTTTATTCCCTGTTCAAACTGGCCGACGCGCCGGTATTAAAAGCCTTCGACCCCAATCTTCGCCCCGCTTTGTGGGAGGACCTGGACGAGGCCAAAGCCCTCGGCCGAAAAGCCATGGGCCTTTGTGATATCCTCAAGCTGTCCGACGAAGAAGCCGTCTTTTTTTCCGGCTGTCAAAACCCGCTGGACGGCGCCCGGCTGCTGCAGGAAACATTCCAGATTCCGCTTGTCCTGATGAGTATGGGCGCAAAAGGATGCTCTGTTCTGCTGCGCGGAGACTGCTGTCATCTGGATGCGGTGCCGGTACAGGCTGTGGACACTACGGCAGCGGGGGATTCTTTCTTCGGCGCGTTTCTGCACCGGCTGCTGCAGCATCCCTTTGCCAAGTTAGAAGAGGTCTCCCCGGTCAGGTGGAAGAGGCCGCTCGATTCGCCTCTGCCGCTGCGGCGATCACCGTTTCCCGTCGGGGCTCCATCCCCGCCCTGCCGACGATGGAGGAAGTAGGGAAAATGCAAAATCAATTGTAAGTGTTTTTCCGTTTTATCGGTCTGGCTCATGAATACAAAAAGGCTCCTGCAAAAGCAGGAGCCTTTTTGATATGACTGTTGTTATGAATCAGATCGGTACCAGATGCCGCGGACGGCCAAGAGACCCCGGCCAATACCGGCACTCCGTCGGGAAATTCCGCTTCTGAACAGAAAATTTTTGCTCAAAATTACTCTTTCGCAGTTTCTTCCTCAACGTCCTCTTCAGGATTGGAACTACCGCAGCAATGATCTTCTTCACAGCCTCCGCAGTAGCAACCGCTGTCATCAAATTCATAGCCCAAATCCGCAAGAAAATCCTCCCGGATCTCCTTTGCAGCCTTTTTGCTCTTCAGATACGCGCAGACGGCCACAATCGCGCCGCCAATCGCCACCAGTGCAAACAGGAACGATACAAAGTTATTCGCTTTTTTCACGGGTCGTTTCCTCCTTCCGGTCAGTTCTGATCGATGCCGGGCCAAGCGTCCGGCTTTTCTTTAGTATATACCTTTTCTACCGAAATAACAATCTATTTCGTCAAAAGGGATTTTCCATCCATTTCCGCCGGCTGCGGCAACCCCAGCATTTCCAGCATGGTAGGCGCCAGATCTGCCAGCCGCCCGCCCTCTTTGAGGGTATGGCCCTTGTCTCCTACCAGCAGCAGCGGGACCGGATTGGTCGTATGGGCGGTAAAGGGAGAACCGTCCGGCTCGTACATCTGGTCCGCATTGCCATGGTCCGCCGTGATCAGTGCCCGGCCTCCCATAGACAGAATCTTATCCACCACTTTGCCCAGGCAGGTATCCACCGCTTCTACCGCGGCCACCGCTGCCTCGAACACGCCGGTATGGCCAACCATGTCGCAGTTGGCAAAGTTTAGAATAATGACATCGTATTTTCCGCTGTCCAGACGGGCCAGCAGCTCATCGGTGACTTCATAGGCGCTCATCTCCGGCTTCAGGTCATAGGTCGCCACTTTCGGAGAGGCAATCAGCGCCCGGTCTTCGTTTTTGCAGGGCGCTTCTACACCGCCGTTAAAGAAGAAGGTCACATGCGCGTATTTTTCCGTTTCAGCGATCCGCAGCTGGGTCAGTCCGTTGTCCGAAATGTACTGGCCGAACGTATTGGCCAGCGACTGAGGCTTAAACGCCACATGGACATTGGGCATTGCCGCATCATATTGGGTCATGCAGACAAAGTACAGCGGGAAGAAGCCATTGCGGCGCTCAAAGCCGGCAAAATCCGGATCGACCAGCGTGCGGGTAATTTCGCGGGCCCGGTCGGGGCGGAAGTTGAAGAAAATGACCGAGTCATTCCCGGCGATGTGCCCGGCTTTATCGCAGACAACCGGCACGACAAATTCATCGGTGACCTCTGCCACATAGGATTTTTCCATGGCGCAGACCGGGCACTCGGCAGTTTCGCCTTCGCCGTAAACCATCGCGGCATAGGCTTTCTCTACCCGCTCCCAGCGATTGTCGCGGTCCATGGCATAATAGCGGCCCATAACCGAAGCGATTTTGCCAACGCCGATTTCTTTCATTTTGGCCATCAATTCTTCTACATACTCTTTTCCAGAGGTAGGGGGGACGTCGCGGCCATCCATGAAGCAATGGACATAAACCTTCTCCAGGCCGGACCGTTTCGCCAATTCCAGCAGGCCATACAGGTGCTTATTATGGGAATGAACGCCGCCGTCGGACAGAAGGCCCATCAGGTGCAGGGCGCTGCCGTTTTTCTTGCAGTTTTCGATGGCGCCGCACAGCGCCTCATTCTGGAAAAAGTCACCGTCCGAAATGGATTTGGTAATGCGGGTCAGTTCCTGGTATACAACCCGTCCGGCGCCGATATTGGTATGTCCGACTTCCGAGTTGCCCATCTGGCCGTCCGGCAGGCCAACGTCCATGCCGGAAGCGCCGATGAGGGTATGGGGACAGGTTTCAAACAATTTATCCAGATTGGGGGTTTTGGCCGCGTGGATTGCGTTGCCGTAATCCGAGGGATTGTTGCCAAAACCATCCAAAATAATCAATGCCAGTGGTTTTTTCATATCGGTTCCCCTTTCTATGCTGCGGGATCGTTATTTGGAAGCAGCTTTCACGATGATGGAGAAATCCTCCGCCTTCAGGGACGCACCGCCGATGAGGCCGCCGTCCACATGCTCTTTGCCCAGCAGCTCTTCTGCGTTTTTGGCGTTCATGGAACCGCCGTACTGGATGGTCATCGCCTCGGCTGCATCTTCGCCGTACAGCCCCGCCACTACGCTGCGGATAAAGCCGTTGACTTCGTCCGCCTGATCGGCGGTAGCGGTTTTGCCGGTACCGATCGCCCAAACCGGCTCATAAGCGATGATGATCCGGGGCAGTTCCTCTTTGGAAACGCCGCCCAGCGCCACCTTGGTCTGCATGCCGCAGATTTCCTCGGTGATGCCCTGCTCCCGCTGCTCCAGCAATTCGCCAACGCAGAGGATTACTTTTAGTCCCGCATCCAAAGCGGCGCGGACTCTCTGATTCACGGTCTTGTCCGTTTCACCAAAATACTGCCGTCGCTCCGAATGGCCGATGACCACATACTCTACGCCCATCTCTGCCAGCATATCCGCAGAGATCTCGCCGGTAAAAGCGCCGGATTTTGCCCAATGGCAGTTCTCCGCGCCCACTTTGATGTTGGAGCCTTTGGTCGCTTCCAGCGCGGTCTCCAAATTGGTATAGGGTACGCAGATGACAACGCCGCAGTCCGCATCTTTGACCAGGGGCTTGAGCTCCTCAATCAAAGCTTTCGCCTCCGGACGGGTTTTATTCATTTTCCAGTTGCCTGCGATAACAGCCTGTCTTTTTGCTTTGTTCATAATGCTTTCTCCTTTTGTGTTTGGTATCTATGATCAAAAAACATTTCGTTTTCGTTTTTTCCCGGGAAAAGCAAACAATGGGCACGGTGTTTTCCGTGCCCATCGTCTCTTCGCTTATGCGCAGGAAAAGAACAATCTTTTCTTGTTGCGTTTTGGATTATTTATCGTTTACGCAGACGATGCCGGGCAGCTCTTTGCCTTCCAAAAATTCCAGGGAAGCACCGCCGCCAGTGGAGATGTGGGTCATCTTATCGCCGAAGCCCAGGGTGTTGACCGCAGCAGCAGAGTCGCCGCCGCCGATGATGGTGATCGCGTCGGTCTCAGCCAGGGATTTGGCAACCGCGATGGTACCTTTGGCCAGCGTCGGGTTCTCGAATACGCCCATCGGTCCGTTCCAAACAACGGTCTTGGCGGATTTCACTTCGTTGGCGAACAGCTCCGCGGTCTTCGGACCGATATCCAGGCCCATTTCGTCCGCCGGGATCTTGTCCGCATCCACAGCGGTCACTTCGATCTCGCCGTCGATCGGGTCCGGGAATGCTTTCGCTACTACGCAGTCCACCGGCAACAGGATCTTAACGCCTTTTTCTTCTGCTTTTTTGAGCATGTCTTTGCAGTAACCGATTTTCTCTTCATCCAGCAAAGAGGTGCCCACGCCATAGCCTTTCGCGGCCAGGAAGGTATAAGCCATGCCGCCGCCGATGATCAGGGTATCCGCCTTGTTCAGCAGGTTTTCAATTACGTTGAGTTTGTCCGCCACTTTCGCGCCGCCCAGGATGGTGACGAAAGGTCTGGCCGGATTTTCAACCGCGTTGCCCAGATATTTGAGCTCTTTGCCCATCAGATAGCCGACCGCCGCTTCTTTTACGAAAGAGGCCACGCCCACCGTGGAGCAGTGCGCGCGGTGAGCAGCACCAAACGCATCGTTTACAAATACTTCGCCGTCGACCAGCGCCGCCAGCTCACGGCTGAATTCTTCGCCGTTTTTGGTCTCTTCTTTGCGGTAACGGGTATTCTGCAGCAGAACCACGTCGCCGTCTTTCATCGCCGCAACAGCCGCTTTCGCGTTGGCGCCGACTACTTCGTCATCCGCCGCGAATACGACCTCTTTGCCCAGCAGCTCGCCCAGCCGTTTGGCAACGGGAGCCAAAGACAGTTCCGGTTTCGGTTCGCCTTTCGGTTTGCCCAGATGAGAACACAGAACGACTTTGCCGCCGTCTGCGATCAGTTTTTTGATGGTCGGCAGCGCCGCCACGATACGGTTTTCGTCGGTGATGACACCGTTTTTCAGCGGTACGTTGAAATCACAGCGAACCAATACTTTTTTTCCGGCGACGTTCAGATCGTCAACCGTTTTTTTGTCCAGATAGCCCATAGTTCTACCACCCTTTCATAATATGTAAAAAAGTTACGCCAAATCTACGATTGTTAATCCATGAACAATCCGTATTTATTCTATCGAAAACCTCACTGTTTTGCAAGAGTTGACGATACAAAATTTAATAACAAATGGTAAATTTTTTGCCATTTGCCTTAAAGACCCAGTTCCTGCTCCAAAATATCGCAGGCTTTCTCCATAAAGATAGCGCATGGACGTTTGCCCTGTTCCTTCGTGCGGGAAAGATCATATTTCCCCTGCCCGATGTTTCCCAGCAGCGTCCGGCACTGGGAAGAGCCAAATGCCTCTTCAAAGCGGTCGTTGAGATTTTTCACGATCCCTTTCAATTCGTTTTTCTTTTTGGCGTCTGCTCCGTCAAAAGGGCCGTAAGCCAAACCGGCAATCATGATCATGGCAGTGACCGCACCGCATTTTTCTCCCAGGCACATACCGCCGCCGAATCCGCTGGCCAGCGGCAGCATCGTTTCCGGCGAAAGTCCAAAATCCTCGCAAAACGCATTGAGCACAACCTGGCAGCAATTATTCTTTTTTTCCAGCTGCTCGTCTATTTTTTTCTGTCTTTGCTCTTTCATTCTGATCTGCCTCCTACTTTCTGCGTTCTCCCATCACCATGCAGCCGGCAAGATTGGGGCCCGCGTTGATGGTAATGGACGCGCCCGCTTGTGCAATGTGTACCGCGTGCTTTCCAAAGGACTTGACCAGCATTTTTTCCAGCTCCTCGCCTACGCCGTCCCGGTCCGCCCGAATGGCAAAGAAAGGCGTATCATCGCCGCGGCGGCGCGCCTGGGCGATCTGGGCCAGCTTGGGCACCACTGCTTTATCTCCCCGCACTTTTTCAATGATCTTAATTTCCCCATCGATGATGGACATGATCGGCCGCAGGCCCAGCATGTCGCCCACAAAGGCCGCGGCCACGCTGATCCGGCCGGATTTTTTGGCAAAATCCAAATTGTAAACAGAAAAATAGGTCTCCACCCGGCTGAAATAATCATCCAGATACGCCAGAATCTCCTCGTAGGATTTTCCCTCTTCCGCCTGTTTGGCCGCCTGCACCACCGCGTATCCATAGGTGTAGGTGTAACACAGGGAGTCGATAACGGTGATCTTGGTTTTTTGGGCCAAATCCGGGTACTCCTCCGCAAACAGATCTCTGCCCATATTCGCCGCGGCAAACATATTGGAGCCTTTGGAATTGATGGTCACGTTGATGATCTTCCGGTAGCCGTCTTCCGCCGCGTGCCGGTACACCTCCGCGTAACGGGTGTGGGGAATATGGCTGGTAGCCGGGATATTCGCCGCATCGGTCAGGATTTTGTAAAATTCCCGGTTGGTAAAATCCACCCGCTCATGATAGTCTTTTCCGTCAATGGCAATGGGAATCGGCAGCACCTCAATCCCATAGGCCCTTGCTTCTTCTTCCGGAATATCACTGGCGGAATCGGTAATAAATTTGATTTTTTCCATCTTTATCCTCCATGTGTCATACGCGTCCGTCCGGTTCCTCCGGCCAGGTATAGCGGGACAGCTGACCCTGGTTTTCCAGCTCCGGGAACCCCCATTGGCGCAGCGCTTCGTACACGCCTACCGCCACGGTGTTAGACAGGTTGAGGCTGCGCAGGCCGCCTTTCATGGGCAGCCGCAGGCATGAATCCGGATGCTGAAGCAGCAGTTCCTCCGGCAGGCCTTTGTCCTCCCGTCCGAAAACCAGATAGGCGTTTTCTGCATAAATCTGTTCGCTGTAATTATGTCGTCCTTTGGTGGTAAAATAATAAAAAGGGCCCTGATTTTTGGCGAAGAAATCCTCTAACCCGTCATAATAGCTGATATCCAGGTAGTGCCAATAGTCCAGGCCTGCCCGTTTCAATTTTTTGTCATCTACCGAAAATCCCATGGGGCCCACCAGATGCAACCGCGCTCCGGTGGCGGCGCAAGTCCTGGCGATGTTCCCTGTATTCTGCGGGATCTGCGGTTCTACCAGGACAATATTCAATACAGCCACAAGCGCGCCTCCCTGTTGCAATCTCCAAAATACCTCATAATACATTAAACTATAAATAGCTTTTTTAATCAAGTATTTCCTGAAAAAATGCGGATGCGCGCACCGGTAAAAGGCCTTTGAAATCCGTCAAAAACAAATCCCGTCGGGCAGACGTCCCGACGGGATGGTACGGCGTTATTTCATCATGTAGGACACGCTGCCTGCCAAATCTTCCATGACCTTCATCGCTTTTCCGGCGTTTCGCTTGAGTTTTTTCATTGTGCGGCGTCTTTTGTCGGAAAACAAGTACATGGCAGTACCTGCCGCCAATGCTACGGCGGCTCCCGCCGCCAGGGAATTTACGCTTTTATTCATGGGGATTCCTCCTTTACCGATTTTACTAGCAGTATGCCCATGCTGCCGCTGAACATGCGCGGCAGGGGCCTGGAAGAGAAATCCTCTGCAAAATCATTTTTCTTTTTCATGCAAAAAACGCCTGCAAAAGATCCGCAAGCGCTTTTTCTTTTTTCTTACCGTTTTTCCGGCGCGCCCAGCCGGTCCAAAAGCGGCATGACATCCAAAAGCGTGTCCACTTTATTGGAAGCAATGGCCAGCAGTTCTTCGGTAGCGGGAATCATATCGGGGATCATGACCGTATACATCCCCGCTGCCACGCCGGAACGGATCCCGTTGGGAGAATCCTCCAGCGCCATACATTCTTCCGGCGCCACGCCCAGAAGCTGTGCCGCCCGCAGATAGATATCCGGCGCGGGTTTGCTGCGGGAGATCATATCGCCGCAAACCACCGCGTCGAAACGGCCCTGTACGCCGGTGACGTCAAAGTTATGCATCACTTTCTCGTAATTGGTGGAGGTGGCTACCGCGATTTTATATCCATGGTCTTTTAAATAATCCAAAAGTTCGATCAGGCCGGTTTTTAAAGGAACATTATCCTGCTGTCCCCGGTCTTTGCGGTACTGGCGGGTTTTGCCCCAAAATTCCTCCGAAGTCATCATATTTCCATATCGCTGCGCAAAATTCACCGCGATGCTGGCGCTGGTGGCGCCCAGACATTCTACGCTGAACGTTTCAATATCCGGCATTCCCAATTCCTTCCCCACGGCCAGCATTGCCTCATGGGCCTGCCGCTCTGTATCAAACATAATGCCGTCCATATCAAATACAACCGCTTTGATCATTTGCGTTTATTCCTCTCCTCCCGCTTCCCAACGGATTTCCTTTACCGTTTTGGCGCGTACAGCGCCTCCCGCCGGGATCTTTGGTTTTTTAAGTTACGGACATTATAACACGTTCTATATCCATGAGCAACTTTTATTTGCCAAAATCCCCGGTTGGAGATATACTGGTTCCAACGAGAAAAAAGGACGGTTGCTTTTTATGGATACACAAAATAAACGGGTGGCGGCGATTCACGACCTATCCGGCGTGGGGCGCTGCTCTTTGACAGTAATCATGCCCATCCTGTCCGCTATGGGCGTACAGGCCTGCCCGGTCCCCACCGCCATTCTCTCCACCCATACCGGAGGGTTCGGCGAAGTCGCTTTTCAGGATCTGACCGATTATCTTCCCCAGGCCCTTGCCCACTATCAACGGCTGGGGCTGGATTTTTCCTGTGTTTATTCTGGTTTTTTGGGGTCCGAGGCCCAAATCGACCACTGCCTTGCCTTTTTTAAAGCTTATCCCGACGCGCTGGCGGTAGTAGACCCTGTTATGGGAGACCATGGCAAATCTTACCGCACCGTTACCGCAGAAATGCGCCGGCGGATGGTGGAACTGGTCGGCATCGCAGACGTGATCACCCCCAACCTGACCGAGGCCTGTATCCTGCTCGGGGAGCCGTATTACCCCATGCCGCTGACCCGCTCGCAGGCAAAAAGCATGCTGGCTCGGCTCAGCGAAAAAGGGCCGAAGGAAATTGTCATCACCGGCGTATCTTTGGCGGAGGGGAATATGGCCAACATTGGGTATGACCGGGAGCACAATTATTACTGGTGTGTTCCCTGTGACTATGTGCCGGTCTCCTATCCCGGTACCGGCGATATTTTTGCAGCGGTTCTCACCGCCTCTTTTCTCACCGGCGACAGTTTGCCGATTGCCATGAGCCGTGCGTCCCGGTTTGTGGAAATCGCCATTAAAACCACCTTTTCTTACGGGAGCGATACCCGTTTTGGGGTAATGCTGGAATCGGCCATGCCGTTTTTGATGCAGCGGGAGGTTCCTCAGAATTTCCATCTGCTGTAACCTTTCCGGCAGTTAAAAAAGGAGCGGTTTCGCCGCTCCTTTTTTTATTTTGCGTTATTATTTCCGATTCGGTTCTTCCCCCGGCAGATAAACTCTGGGCACCCGTTTGCCGATCAGGCACATTACCTCATAATGGATGCTCTTCTCGTCCTGGGCCAGCGCTTCAATAGGAACCGGACAGTCTCCATCCCGGCCGAAAACGGTAACTTCGTCTCCGGGACGCACACCGGGAATATGGGTGACATCCAGCATCAGCTGGTCCATACAAACAGTCCCCACCACCGGCGCGGGTTTTCCCCGTACCGCCATATGCGCCTGGTTGGAATGGGTGCGCCGGTACCCATCGGCATACCCAATCGGAACGGTGGCCAAAATCGTACCGGCCGAGGCAGTATAGGTTCGCCCATAGCTGACCTGCGATCCCTTTTCCACCCGTTTGACCATAGCGACGGTGGATTTTAAATCCATTGCCGGAATCAAATCCATCAAACCGGCACAGTCCTGCGTGGGATTGAGCCCATACAAAATAACGCCGGGACGTACCATATCCAGATGCATCTGCGGAAACCGCATGGTGGCGGCACTGTTGCAGCAATGACGCAGGGCAAAACGAACGCCTTTCTCTTCCAGCGCCGCGATTCCCCGCTGGAAGCGGTCAAACTGGTTAAAGGTGAACTGGTCAGCGTCCTCATTCGCCTCATCCGCACAGGCAAAATGCGTAAAAATGCCGGTACAGGAAAGCCCGGGCAGCTCTACAGCCTGGATAATCTCTTCCATTGACCGGGAAAAATGCGCCGGGTCGCACAAAAAGCCCAGACGGCTCATGCCAGTGTCCAGTTTCATATGGCAGTCCACTTCGACGCCGGCCTTTTTTGCCTGTTCCGAAAGTTCTTTGGCATAATCCAGCGAAAACACCGTCTGGCTGATCTGGTTGGCGTGAAGCTGCGCTGCCTTGTCTGCCGGGGTAAAGCCCAAAATGAGAATCGGCTTGGTAATGCCGCCCTGCCGCAGATGCATTGCCTCTTCGATATTGGAAACGGCAAACCAGTCCGCTCCTTCCCGCTGAAACACCTGGGATACCTGCTGGTCGCCATGGCCATACCCGTCGGCCTTGACGACTGCCATGATTTTGCATTCCGGTCCTACTTTCCGGCGAATCTGCCGAAAGTTATGCGCCAGCGCGTCCAGCCGGATCTCCGCCCAGGTCCGTTTGAGAAAATCCATCTTTTCACCCTTTTTCTATCAGAAAGGCGGCTGCCTGCGGTCGAACCAGGCTGAGCCGCCTTTTTTTCTGTATTATATGCTAAAAGTCAATTTTCTTTTCCAAAAAGCCGACCAAAGAATCAATGGAAACCCGCTGCTGTTCCATGGTATCCCGGTCACGGATCGTCACGCAGCCGTCTGCCTCCGAATCAAAATCATAGGTGATGCAGAACGGGGTGCCGATCTCGTCCTGACGGCGGTAACGCTTACCGATGGAGCCGGCGTCGTCGTAATCCACCATGAAATGCTTGCGCAGCATGTCGTAGACCTTACCCGCCTGCTCGCCAAGCTTTTTGGACAGCGGCAGTACGCATGCTTTAAACGGCGCCAGAGCCGGATGCAGCCGCAGCACAACGCGGGTATCGTTTTTCTCGGCGTCTACCACTTCCTCGTCGTAAGCGTCACACAGGAAAGCCAGGGCCACACGGTCCGCACCCAGAGAAGGCTCTACCACATACGGCAGGTAATGCTCGTTGGTCTCGGGGTCAAAGTATTCCAGCGTTTTGCCCGACGCGTTCTGATGCTGGGTCAGATCGTAGTCGGTACGGTCTGCCACACCCCACAGCTCGCCCCAGCCAAAGGGGAACAAAAATTCAAAGTCCGTGGTCGCTTTGGAATAGAAGGACAGCTCTTCTTTCTCATGATCGCGCAGACGCAGGTTTTCTTCCTTCAGGCCCAGATTCAAAAGCCAGTCGTGGCAGAATTGCCGCCAGTAAGCAAACCATTCCAGATCGGTGCCGGGTTTGCAGAAAAACTCCAGCTCCATCTGCTCAA
>JBJEQT010000168.1:0-6491 GCA_051881895.1 Oscillospiraceae bacterium | reverse complement strand
TTGATCAGCACATAGCCGGGGAAAATTTTGCGTTCTACTTCGCGCTTTTTATTGTCTTTGATTTCGGTAACTGTCTCGGTCGGGACCTTCACTTCCTGAATCAGGTCGTGCATGCCGCGATTTTCGACAGCTTTTTCGATGTTAGTCGCTACCTTGTTCTCATATCCGGAATAGGTGTGGACCACATACCATTTTGCCTCTTCAGACATTCTTCATCCCTCCACGCAAGGTTACGCACCGGTTGCAAGCGGCTGGCGCTGTTAACCTGCGCTGCTGAGAAGCAGATTCACCAAACCGGACAAAGCTCCGTCCAGAATCCAGATGAACACGCCGACGATGATGCAGCAGGCCAATACCACAGCGGTATTGTTGATGATCTGCTTTTTAGAAGGCCAAACAACCTTCTTGATCTCGCCTTTCATGTCCTTACAGCCTTTGACAAAGCGATGGGCGACGCGTTTCAGAAAGCCTTCTTTTTTCTCGTTTTTCGCTTTTTCAGCCATTACAGAAAACCCCTGCCTTTCTCGTCCTTACTTCGCCTCTCTGTGGAGCGTGTGTTTCCGGCAGAATCTGCAGTACTTATTCATCTCAAGTCTGTCCGGATCGTTTTTCTTGTTTTTCATGGTGTTGTAGTTGCGCTGTTTGCACTCCGTGCAAGCCAAGGTGATTTTTACTCTCATTTCGGCACCTCCTGATTAACGGAATTGTTTGCCTCCCTCTTGGGCAAGGAAACGCTTTTAAAAATGAACACAAAAAAATAAACCCTTTTTAGAGGTAGTACAAGTTTATCATGGAATTCTGCCGCAGTCAACTGTTTTTGGAAGGAAAATGAAAAAAGTTTTCGCAGCCGGGCCGAAATGCGCTCTCAAAAGCATAAACAGGCTTTTCGCGGGATAGGTTTATTACAGATTGTTTTCATTTCCGGCCGAAGCCCGGCCAACAGTTGATTTTGCCATATCTGCTGTGGTAGAATCATTTTGCACGCGGCACACACATGCCGCATAAGTCTGTTTGTCCGGCGCGGCCTGCTCAGCGGCCGCCTACTATTATATAGGAGTGATCCGTTTATGTCAAAACGTTCTGTCGCGGTTATTTTCGGCGGTGCTTCCAGCGAATATGAAGTATCGCTGCGATCCGCCGCTTTTGTCATTTCCGGCGTGGACCGGGAAAAATATGATCTGACGATGGTAGGCATCACCAAAAAGGGACAGTGGTTCCTTTACACCGGCCCGAAAGACGCGATTGCGGGCGACGGCTGGAACCGACCCGAATATGTGACGCCGGCTGTCCTCCCGCCCGATCCTTCTTATCATGGGCTGCTCGTGTTTGAAAAAGACGGTCTTCGCACTATCCCGCTGGATGTGATTTTCCCGGTGCTGCACGGCAAAAACGGCGAGGACGGCACCATCCAGGGCGTATTCCAGATGGCGCAGATCCCGTTTGTCGGGTGCGGTGTGCTCGCCAGCGCCGTCTGCATGGATAAGGCCATCACCCATACGATTTTGGACCAGGCGGGTATTCCCAACGCTATGTGGGCGGATATCTACCCTTGGGATCTGGACGATTTTGATGAGCTGGAAGCAGAATTGGCGGATACCCTGGGATATCCCATGTTCATCAAGCCTGCCAATGCCGGTTCTTCGGTAGGGGTAAGCAAAGCCGCAGACAAAGATGCCCTGCTAAAAGGGCTTAAACTGGCTTTTCAGCACGACGGCAAAGCAATTGTCGAGGAATTCATCAAGGGCCGTGAGGTGGAGTGTGCCGTATTTGGCAACCACGGAGCCAAAGCTTCCATTCTGGGAGAAATCGCGCCCAAAAAAGAATTTTATGATTACGAAGCCAAATATGAAGACGACAGCACCGATTTGTATATTCCCGCCCGTATTCCGGCGGAAACCGCCGATCTGGTGCGGGAACTGGCGCTGGCCGCTTTTGAATCCCTGGGGTGCGAAGGCCTCGCCCGGGTCGATTTCTTTGTACAGGATGAGGGAATTATTCTCAATGAGGTCAACACCCTGCCCGGCTTTACCGGCATCAGCATGTACCCCAAGCTGATGATGGAAGGCGGCATGAGTCCGTATGATCTGGTCGGCGGATTGATTGAACTGGCATTCCAGAAATAAGGGGGAGGCGCGATGGATAACCGTCCCATCGGTATTTTTGATTCGGGCCTGGGCGGTCTGACGGCCCTGAAAGAGCTGCGGCAGCTTCTGCCGCAGGAGGATCTGATCTATTTCGGTGATACCGGCCGTGTTCCCTATGGCGCACGCAGCCCCCAAACGCTTCGCCGGTTCGCCATGGAAAACATCCGTTTTCTGCAAAGACACGGCGTGAAGATGATTGTCGCCGCCTGCGGCACCATTTCTTCCATTATGACCGACGAGATGACCGCCGGATTGGAAATCCCTTTCACCGGCGTTGTCAAAGCGGCGGCACTGGCCGCTTGCCGTGTCACCCACTCGGGGCGCATCGGCGTCATCGGCACCTCCGCTACCATCCGAAGCGGTTCTTACCTGCGCATCATCCGGGAGGCACTGCCCCAGGCACAAATCACGGCTCGCGCATGTCCGCTGTTTGTCCCGCTGGTGGAAAACGGATATATTGAAGAAGACAATCCCGTGACCGAAATGGTAGCGCGGGAATACCTGTCCGCTTTTGCAGAGCAAAAACCGGACACTTTGATTTTAGGCTGCACCCACTACCCGCTGATCGCGCCGATGATCGGCCGTATCCTGGGCGGCAGCACCGTTTTGATCGACCCCGGGCAGGAAACCGCCCGGCTGGTAAAAGAATATCTTTCCTCCCATGGCCTGCAGGCCGGTGAAAAGGAGGGTCAAACCCGTTATTTCGTCTCCGCTGACACCGAGGATTTCGACGCTATCGCCGCCCGTTTTCTCGGCCATCCGCTGGAACGCCCGGTGGAGCATGTGGACGTGGACGATCTGTGCCGGTAGAAAGGATTTTGCATTGAAAAAGGACGTTATGATTACCATAAAAGGCATTCAGTTTGCCGACAACGACCAGGACTCGGTGGAACTGACCACCGTTGGGCGTTTGTACCGGCGGGGCGAAGCCTATTATATTTGCTACAACGAATCGGAAGCCACCGGTTTTGACGGCGCAAAAACCACCCTGAAAGTGGAGGGGGACCGCCGGGTCACCATGCGCCGCACCGGAGAAAATATGCGCTCCCAGCTGATTATCGAAAAAGGCCAGCGGCATCAGTGCGTTTACGACACCGGCTTCGGCACTATGATGCTGGGCATTTCCGGCGACGACATCGTATCCTGCCTCAACGACGCAGGCGGCCATCTTCAGGTGCGGTACACGCTGGACGTCAATGCCAGCATGGCCAGCGAAAACGAACTGCAGGTAGACGTGGAAGAATACTATCCTTCCTGACAGGCAGGTGTGGATATGGAAGCGGGATACGGCAGCGCCGCGCACGCGGCAGAGCATCTGCGCCGGCTTTTGCAAAAGGCGCTGGAACAGGCTTTTCCGGGCTGCGAAACAGAAAAGGTCCCTGTTGGGACAAGCCAGACGGGCGGACAGTGGTTTTTTTCTTCCGGCCTGGCTTTTTCTTGTGCTGCGATAAAAAAGATTTCCCCGGCTGAAGCGGCGGACAGGCTGTCGGCCTTTCTGCCGGAACGGGACGCCGTTTTTGACCGAATCGAAAAAAGCGGCGGTTATCTGAATTTTGAACCGTCCGCCCAATGGTACGCCGCCTGCGCCGCTTTTCTTTTGCAAAACGCTTCCTTTTCAGCCTGGCGTCTCACGGAGGAGGATTTCGGCTTTTTCGCCGGTGCTTCCCCCGCTGTAAAAGAAGTGCAAAAAGCATTTGTCCGGCTGTGCAGCGTTCTGCGCGGCTGCCGCGCGGAGGGGCTATTGGAGCTTTCCTGCCCGCCGGAAGCGCTGTCATTGCTGAAAAGCCCGCAGGAGACAGCGCTGCTTTTTTCGCTCGCACGCCTGCCGAACGATATGGAGCCAAGCCTTCTTCCATCTTTGCTGGAGGTGTCCCGCGCTTTTCACCGGTTTTACGACCATTTGCGCGTCTGGTCGCCGGACCCGCATCTGACCGCGGCGCGGGTGTCGCTTTGCCTGGCCTGCGGCGGGCGGATGCAAAAAGGCCTGCAGCAATTGGGACTGCTTTGCGTTGGGACGAAGCACCATTTTACCGTTTCGGCGCAGAAAACAAAATATTTTTGATGAAAATTTCCACTGTATGCAAAAAATCAGCGGTTTTGCCGCACTGATATTATGAACCCATAAGGGTGGTGACAGCATGAACATCGACGCCCAGCTGGTGGAGGGGGCAAAAAAAGGCGACGGAGAATGTTTTTCCCGTTTATACGAACTGGTACAGGATGACCTGTACAAATACGCCCTGTACGCTTTGGGCAACGCGCATGACGCAGAGGATGTGGTAGCGGAAACTTTTTTGGAGGCGTTCCGCGGTATTTCCAAACTGCGGGAAGCCGACGCGTTTAAAGGCTGGATTTTTAAAATCCTGTCCGTCCGGATCAAGCGCCGCATTTCCCATTATGTCAAAGAAAAAAATCAACTTCAGATTGAGGATTTTACTTCTGATCCCGCTTTGCGCATTGACAGTATGGACTCCGCCGTCATAACCCGGGCCGATCTTTTGCAGGCCCTGTCGGCGCTTTCCCCGCAGGAAAGGATGATTCTTTCGCTGTCGGTACTATATGGATATACCACCAAGCAAATTTCGCAGATGCTGCGCTGCCCGCACGGGACGGTCAGTTCCAAGCTGCACCGCAGCCTGCAGAAACTGAAAAAACAAATGGAAGAGAGGTGACACAAATGAATCGTTCAAACCCTGCGGAAGATTTTTCCCAAATTAAAAAACAGCTGCAAAAGCTGGATCAGCAAATCACCGTTCCGTTCGCCGCTACGGCGGAGGGTATGAAAGATCGTTTGTCCTCTCTTGATTCGGCCAAACCCCATGCGTCTCACCGATGGGTCTGGTCCGCCGCTTCTTTGCTGGTGGTCGCCGCTATCGGATGCGCGCTGTGGTCTCCCCTCTCCCCGTTCATGACATCCGCAAAAAACGCCAGTACCGCTGATTCTGCGGAAATGGCAGCCGCACCGGAAATGGCGGTTGCAAACGACGCTCTGACATATGGCAGCGGGTCGTTTTCTCAAAAGGAGGCCGCCGCTTCTGCTGCCGCCGTTTCTTCTTCGTTCCGGGCCACTTCGGACGGCAATGTTTCCGAGGGTTTCGCTGCAAAAATGGCCTACTATCCGGCGGAAAGCTACGGTCAGATCCAACTGGCTTTGAGTGAGATCCCCTCTTCCGAAAATGATAAGTCGCTCGCTTTTGAAAGCGACGAAACCGATTTTTTGCCCGGAGCGGACAGTTCCGTTTCCATGGCGGACCAAACCTATCAGTATACCTTGACCTGTACGCCGGAGGGGATCGCGCGTTTGGATATCCGCAGCACGTCAGACGGCACTCTGCTCTCCCGAACGGATGTCAATTGTGTTCGCGGCACATTGTTTGCGGAAGATCAAACGCTGATACTGGCCGGGGAATGCGAAGAAGGGACAAAGCTGCAATTTTTCGATATTTCAGATCCTTCCAGTCCAGCTTTAAAGCGCACGCTGATACAGGAGGGGTGTTATCTGGGCGCCTGGAGAGCGGAGGACGCTCTGCTGATCGGTTCTTTGTATCGGATAACGGATACTTCCGACTGTATTCCCAGTATTTATGACAGCAGCAGAGATCAGACCAAGCTGTTGGAAGCAGAGCAGATCCTCCTGTCCGACAATTGTGCCAGCGCTTCCTTCGCGGTCGTTACCGCTGTGCCCATTGCGTCGGATACGGCATACGCTTCCTTCGCGGTGTTGGGCGCAAGCAATGTATCTTTTTCCTCCGGCGAATTGACCGTTTCCACTGTCGGAAACGATTTCGACCTCTCTATCCGGCAGGAACAGATATGGAGAACAAATTAAAAGGGAGCTGAGCGGATATGGTTTTTTTGATCGCGGGCGCTTCGCACACAGGGAAAACAGCGCTGGCCCAAAAAATACTGGAAGACTACGGCTATCCCTACCTTTCCATTGACCATCTGAAAATGGGGCTGATTCGAAGCGGATACACAAACCTAACTCCGGAGGATGACGATGAGCTGGTCGGCTATTTATGGCCAATTGTGCGGGAAATGGTCAAAACGGCCATCGAAAACCAGCAGAACCTTGTGGTGGAAGGCTGCTATATTCCGTTCGACTGGGCGGCGGATTTCGACGCGTGTTATCGAAAAGAGATCCGCTATATTTGCCTCGTTATGTCACAAGCGTATATCGACGCCCACTTTGACGACATACGAAAATATGCCGGCGTTATTGAAAAAAGGCTGGATGATTCCGCCTGCACCCCAAAATCCGTGATGGAGGAAAATCGCGCGAATCTGGAGCTGTGCCAAAAATACGGATGTGAATATCTTTTGATTGACAGCGTCTATGATGTGAAA
>JBJEQT010000167.1:0-6510 GCA_051881895.1 Oscillospiraceae bacterium | reverse complement strand
GTGTCGGGTTTTTTGTACTTTTGTAGCGCCGTAATACACCGCTATGGTGTAAAAAGTCGTTTCGGTCGATCCCTGCATCACGCTGGCGACCCTGCCGATAAAGCTGTCAGGTCCGTATTGCTGCAGAATATCCTGAAAAATGACCAAGGCGCCGCTGCCGGAAATGGGGCGGAGAATTGCCAGCGGGATCACCTCCTTTGGCAGGTGCAGCAAGTTTGCTACAGGGCGCAGCGCATAAGTAAAGAGATCCAGCGCACCGGAGGATTTGAACATGCCTACTGCTGTGATAAGGGCGATCAGGGCAGGCAAAATCTGGAAAGATGTGGTAAGTCCGTCTTTGGCACCCTCTAAAAAGCAGTCGAACACCGGAACTTTTTTGATTGCTCCGTAGCCGACGATCAGTACGATTGCAACGGGAAGAATGTATTGTGAAATTTGGCTCATGTCAGTCCGCTCCTTTCCCAAACAAGCGGGAGAAAACCTTGGCGGCTAAAATTCCGGAGAGAATGGATACGGATGATGCCAGCCAAACCGCCGGGAGAATTTCCATGGGCGCCGCGCTTCCGGCTGCCAGGCGCAGCGCGGCGGTGGTGGTTGGAATCAGCTGGAGCGAAGCTGTGTTCAAAACCACCAGCAAAGCCATCTCGTTTGAGGCAATTCCTTTGTGGGGAGATATTTTTTCCAACTCTTTCATAGCGGCAATGCCCAGCGGCGTAGCTGCATTGCCCAATCCCAACAGATTCGCTGTCAGATTCATGATAATGGCCTTAGCTGCTTTGGAGTCGGCGGGAAGATGCCGGAACAGCAGTTTCATAACGGGGCGAAACAGTCGGCTGAGTTTTCCGGTCAAATCGGAAACTTCCGCGATACGCATCAGCCCGCTCCACAGGCACATAACGCCGGCCAACTGAATTGCCAGAGTAACAGCATTTGAGCATTCGTTTACGGCGGATATGGATACTTGTTCCATCCTGCCGTTTAAAATTCCGAAAAGCAAAGATAAAACGAGCATACCCGTAAACAGCCAGGACATCATATCCATTTCCCCCTTTGTCCTATATGTATAAAAGAAGCAAGAAAAATATGTTTCTAAAAAATAGGTAAAAATTTAGTCGTTATGACAAAATACAAATGTCAAATTAACCAAAAATGAGATAAAAAGTATCGATATTTTGAGAGAAAAACCAATTTTATTTGACAAATTTTTTGGAATTGTATATGATATTTTCTAGAGTTCGTCTGAACAAAAATGAAATGAGGGAAATATGGATGAAAGCGACAGGCATTGTAAGAAAAGTGGATGAGTTGGGCCGTGTGGTTCTTCCTATCGAATTGAGAAGAAATCTGGATATCAATGAAAAAGACGCACTGGAGATTTATGTGGAAGAGGATAAAATCATCCTAAAAAAATATGAGCCTGCCTGCATTTTTTGCAATCAATCGGAATACACCGTTGTTTACAAAGGAAAAAATATTTGTGCGAAGTGTTTGGCTGAACTGAAAAAATAAGCCATTTGTTTAAAAAAGCGCCGGCTCATTTGCGAGCGGGCGCTTTTTTCTGAACTTGCCGGAAAAAAGATGCAAAGGCTTTCTTTTCGGAACAGACGATTGTGGAAAGCAAAAAGATGTGATAGAATAAAAACAAGGATGATTGATTTTATTTTTGAAAAAAGAACGGAAAGGGGCGTTTGCTTGAAAATTCAAGAATCGGCAGAGGACTATTTGGAAGCAATCCTGATTTTAAAACAGACCAAAGGTGCGGTGCGCTCCATCGATATTGTACGTTACATGGAATTCTCCAAGCCAAGTGTCAGCAGGGCAATGAGCCTTCTGCGGGAAAACGGATACATCCTCATGGAAAAAGAAGGCTGGATTGAGTTAACCGATGCCGGCCGGAAAATTGCGGAACGGATTTACGAACGGCATCGCCTGCTTAGCGAATGGCTGATGGCGCTGGGCGTTCCGGAGAAAATTGCAGCAAAAGATGCCTGCCGGATCGAACACGACATTAGCGAGGAAACCTTTGAAAAACTAAAGGAACATATCTCGAAGCAGGGAAAATAAATTTTTCATATTGGATCAAAATTACCAGTTGTAATAACAGAAAAGCCTCCTGGAAACAGGAGGCTTTTCTGTTGAGATGAGGATAAACGGCATTTTTATCGGGGAGATTCTTTTCCATTCGGAAATCACAAAAAGCAATATCATTACAATGAGTATGATTTTATGTTACTACATCGTTAAAAAAAGTACAAGCATTTGAATCGGATTTTTTTAAAAATGATTCTATTTTTGGCAGAATCATCATTCCGAAATGAAAAAGACAGAGGAGTTTGTTGAAAATGACCGGATTACGACCAGGAAAAATCTTCTGTTATGAAAAAACGCAGAAAAACCACCTGGGGATTTTCCAGGCGGTTTTTGCGAAAAAAGAATATTGGTTATCCGTTTTTTTGGCGGCTGAAAAGCAGAGAAACAGCCCAAAAGGCAAAGAAAGCCGCAATATTGACACAGACAACGCTGGCGCCTGCAGGGGTAGACCAGGCATAGGAAATCAAAATGCCGATCAAAAAACAAAAGACGGATAAAAAGGCTGAGCAAGTAACCACTGAGCGGAAGCTTTTAAAAATCCGCATGCTGGTAAGCGCGGGAAAAATAACCAGGCTGGAGATGAGCAGAGCGCCCATCAGCCGCATCCCCAGCACAATGGTGACCGCAGTCAACAACGCAATGAGCATATTGTACCATCCGGCCTTGACGCCGGTGGCCCGGGCAAAACTTTCATCAAAAGTGATAGCAAAAATTTTATGGTAAAAAATCACATACAAGGCCAATACCACAATGGAAAGAATTACGCTGAGCCAGACGTCCTCCTGGCTGATGGCAAGTATGCTGCCGAACATATAGTTATAGACGTCAATATTCATGCCGGTAGAGAGGGAAACTGCCATAACGCCGATGGCCAGCGCGCCGGTGGAAATCAGGGCGATTGCGGCGTCTCCTTTGATTTTACTGTTCTCCGAAAGGCGAAGCAGCAAAAAGGCCGCTGCGACGACCACCGGAATCGCGACTGCAAGCGGGGCGGCGTTGACCGCCGTGGCGATGGCCAGTGCCCCGAACCCTACATGTGACAGGCCGTCGCCGATCATGGAATAGCGCTTGAGAACCAGGCTGACTCCCAAAAGGGAAGCGCACAACGATACCAGCGTGCCAACGACGATTGCCCGGATCAAAAAAGGATAAGACAGCATCTGTACCAATACATCAATCATGCTCCGGACCTCCTAAAAACTGTTTGGCGGCGCCGCTTTTCAGATAGTCGGCTGTGCTTCCGAAAAAGAGCGGGCGGTTATGCAGATGCAGAATATGACTTGCATACTGCACCGCGCTTTGAATATCATGAGAGACCATGATAATGGTGATTCCCTGCTGATTGAGCTGTTGAATCATATGATACATTTCGAGGGTAACCATTGGATCCAGGCCCGCCACAGGCTCATCCAGCAGCAGGAGTTTGTGGGTGGCGCACAGTGCCCTGGCCAGCAGGACCCGCTGCTGTTGGCCGCCGGAAAGTTCGCGGTAAGAACGGCGGCGCAGCTCCCACAAATCCAGTTTTTTCAGGGTTTCCTGCGCCAGGCTGCGCTGTGCCGGGGAATAAAAGGGGGAAAGTCCGCTTTGATTCATGCAGCCGGACTGTACCACCTCCCACACACTGGCGGGAAAATCTTTTTGCGCGCCGGTTTGCTGTGGCAGATAGCCAATCTCATTTTGCCGAAGTCCATCGCCAAACTGAATAGATCCGCACAAAGGGCGCTTAAAAGAAAGCAGCGCCTTGATCAAGGTGCTTTTGCCGGAACCGTTTTCTCCCACGATGCACAGATAATCTCCCGCATGAACCGAGAAAGAAAGGTCGGACAAAACCACGTTGTTTTCGTATGCCAAACTGATGTTGTCACAGGTGATTAGAGCCATGTCAGCGCAGGGCCTCCTTCAGCGTATTCCAATTTTGTTCCATTAAAGACAGGTAAGTGGCGCCATCTTTTTGATCCTGTGCGGAAACGTTGTGGCAGGAATGGAACAATGCGGTTTTGGCACCGGCAGCTTCCGCAATGCTGTCCGCCACCTGATGGTTGGAAAATTCAATATAAAATACCGTGCTGATATTTTCTGATTTTACTTTATCGGTTAAAAATGCGATGGTCGCGGCGCTGGGCTCTGTTTCGCTGCTGCATCCTGGAAAGGCGGCAAAACATTCCAGTCCGTATTCTTCCGCAAAATAGCGAAAAGGAAAACGGTCGCCGAACACCATGATCTTATTGGAAACACCGGCGAAAAAATCGCGAAACCTTTGGTCCAGCGACTCCAGCTCAGCGGTATAAGAGTCGGCGTTTTTTTGATAAACCGCGGCGTTGTCCGGATCAATGCCGCATAAGGCCTTTTCAATTGCCCGGGAAATTTTGACCGCGTTTTTGGGCGAAGTCCAAACATGTTCGTCGTATTCGGTTTCGTGTTCACCGGATGGTTCTTCTTCCTGCATCCCTTCCAGCATTTCTTCTTCATACACGTTGACGCAGTCCATCATTTTTACCGTATTGACCGGTTTGTCAAGCGAGGAAAGCAGGTCATCCACCCAGGCGTCGGATTCGCCGCCGGTGTATAAAAATAAGTCGCAGTTTTGAATCCGTATGATGTCCTGAGGCGTTGGCTCATAGGAGTGACTTTCCATCCCCGGAGACAGCAGGATGGTGACATCCGCATACTCTCCCGCAATTGAACGGGCAAAATCATAGGAAGGGAAGACGGTGGAAACAATCTGCAGACGTCCGTCAGCCGGTGCAGACAAAGAAACGTTGCTGCCGCATCCGGCCAAAAGGAAAGCTGTCATGACGGCACACAGCAGAATTTGAGTCAATTTTTTCATAACATCCTCCAAAGCATTATCAATGACGAAAAGGCCGCTGCCGAAAGAGCGGGGAGAAAGGAAGGGGCCCTGCAGGTTAATGGCGGCATTTTTGACAAAGGCCGTATAGGATACTTTTCCCGCTGTCAACCAGAAAACCATGATCTGTTTCGATATGCTCCTGCATATCTTTCATAAAACCGCAATCCATGTGAATCAGCTGCCCGCACCGCAGGCATTTTAAGTGAAAGTGGCAGTGGCAGGCTTCTGAATCGTTGTATTGATAAAAAGCACCGCTGCCGTCGGACTCGGTGTATTTTTTGAGTTTTCCTTCCCGGCACAAAAGAGAAAGGGTCCGGTATAAAGTTGCAGTTCCGACCAGAATGCTTTTTTGCGCGGTCAAATCCTTGACGCAAAAGCATTGATCCGGATGAGCGGCAAAAAACTGCAGAACCATTTCCCTCTGTTTGGTGTGGTAAGAACGAATTTCTCCCATTTTGGCATCTCCAATTTGATAATGAATATCAAATTGGAGTATAGCACGAGGATACAGGAAATGCAAGAAAAACTTGAGCGGAAAAAGCAAAGAAAAAAGTCCGCTGTTTTTCCAAGAAAACAGCGGACCCAAAGATTTTTTATGCGGCTGATAAAAGAAGACTACCTTTGTTCGATATCGGCCCGGATGCAGGCGGCTAAATCCGAAACGGTGGTTTCGTCGTATTTTTCAAACGCACAGGAGTTGATGATCAAAGCCCCCACCGCTTCATATCGTCCAGATTTGCCTGCTGGATTTCCTCGGTTTGGGAGGAGGTGCAGTCCGATAAGACCACAACATTATAATCCAGCGCGTTGGCGTCATAGCAGGTGGTGCGGATGCAGTTCGGCGTTGTGGTGCCGGCCAGAATAACGGTTCGGATATCCAGCCGCCGCAGGATCAGATCCAGTTGTGTCTGGAAAAAAGCGCTCCAGCGCGGCTTGATGATTGTATAATCTCCCGGCTGTGGGCGAAGGCTTTCCGGTTCCTGCGCGCCAAAACTGCCCGGTGACATACTTCGCCCGCCGGCAACCCAGCTTTGATAGCGGGTACATTCCACATCGCTGCCGTCCTCCCGATAAATGCGCTTGACAAAAAAGACAGGGATTCCCTTTTGACGCGCCGTTTGGATAGCTTTTTCACAAGCGGGGACTGTGGCGGCGGCTCCTTTAATGCAATGGGCGGAAGAGGGGTCAATAAACCCTTGTTCCATGTCGATGAGGATAAAAGCAGATTTGGTTGGGTTCTTCATTGTAAGTTCCTCCAAAACGAAGAGATAATGGGGATGGTTTACCGCATAAACTGTGCCGCATGGATTTTTCCATGCGGCACAACTTTGCTCGACAGATTTTGTTTTTACATCACAAAAGGAGAACTAGTCCTCTTTTTCGATTACAGCGTCTACCACATTTTTGCGGACACTTTCGATTCCGTTCAGGCAGGAGGCTTTGGCTTTATAGCCTTCCGATACGGCGATGATCTCACCGTTTTTGGCTTTTAAGCGGAAACGGCTTTCACCTTTTTTATCCAGATAAACTTCGAATTTCGGATGTTTCTGAACCTCAAACCCTTCGAT
>JBJEQT010000166.1:0-6516 GCA_051881895.1 Oscillospiraceae bacterium | reverse complement strand
GAACAGTTCATTGTATTCCACCGTACGCAGGTGGCGGGCCGCGCGCAGTTTCATGACAAAATCATCCACCAACTCCTGTGCGCCGGTTTCGTCCAGCAGACCCCGTTCCATATCGCGGGTAAAATAAATATCCAAAAACGTGCTGACCCGTCCTAAAGACATCGCGGCGCCATTTTGCTCCTTGATCGCTCCCAGATAACCGAAATAGAGCCATTGAACCGCTTCTCTGGCATTTGCCGCCGGTTCGCTGATGTCATAGCCGTACATATTGGCCATCTCTTTGAGTTTCTGCAGAAAAGCAATCTGCTGGAACAGCTCTTCGCTTTGACGGATGGTATCCGTGTCCATCACGCCCAAAGCAATTTCCGCTTTGTCCCTTTTCTTCTCTTCAATCAGATGGTCGATCCCGTAAAGCGCAACTCTCCGATAGTCTCCAATGATGCGACCTCTTCCGTAAGCGTCCGGCAGGCCGATGATAACGCCGCATTTTCTGGCTTTTCGCATCTCATCCGAGTATACGCGGTAAACGCCGTCGTTATGGGTGGTGCGATAGGTGAACTCCTCTTCCACCTTTTCGGACAGCTTGTAGCCATAAGCTTCGCAGGCGGAACGGGCCATCCGGATACCGCCAAAAGGATTGACGCCCCGGGTCAAAGGCTTTTCCGTCTGATACCCAACAATCAGCTCACGCTCTTTATCCAGATAAGCCGGCTGATAGTTGGTCAAAGAAGAAACATGTTCGGTATCTACATCCAAAACGCCGCCCTTTTCCTGTTCCTGGCGCAGCAGTTCCTCAAATTCCGAAAATAATTCCCGGGTTCTTTCCGTCGGTCCGGACAGAAAACCTTCATCTCCGGTATAAGGCGTATAGTTGTCCTGGATAAAGCTTCGTACATCGATATTCTCTTTCCACTTTTCTCCGGAAAAACCCGTCCAATTTTTGTGATCCATGTAATTTTCCTCCCCTGATAACGATCCAAAACCTATTTTTACGGTTTTTTAAGATTGCCGGGCAAAAGAAAAAGGGCAATCTTAAAAAAGATTGCCCAGACGGTCGGCGAAAAAATCCCCATGCTCCCCTGTGGTTCCCCACTTACCGTCAGTCACATGGTTGTTTGATTTGCCCCCAGTATACCGAAAGCTGACAGCCCTGTCAAGCCAATCGGTCTTATTTTGGAAATCCGACCAATATTTTTACACAGACACCAAAGGAATGCAACGATTCCACCAAGCGGTTAAAAACGGAGCGGTCCGATTGCCAGGTAATTCCATTCCTGCCAAAAATAAAGCACGACCAGCGCTTCAATCCCAACACTGATTGCCAAATCAACATAGTCTTTCCGCTTGATTGCCCATCCAAAAAGGAAAAGCGGAATCAAAATTCCGATAATCCCCATCTTTTTCCCAAAATCCAGCAGAGGGTTCATAATGTAAAGATTGTAGGCATGGAACAGTCCGGAAAAGAACTTGCCCATATCGTTATCCCCCATCAGCCACCCCAGAACAAACATGATGAGCGGGAGCACAATGTAGATATAGGTCATCCACTGCCAGCTTTTTTTCAGATCCAAAATGCTTTTTTTCTCTTCCATCTTTTCCTCCTAATCCAATGCGGCGGCGCCGTAATTTTTTGAATAGGCCAGATACTCGTCGGTATAAACGACCGTATCATCCTGCAAAACCCACAAAACCTGCGCGCCGGCTTCTTGCGCCGCTTTTTTCGATTCTTCCAGCGGCAGTGTAAACAGCCATGTGGAAAGCAAATCCGCTTCTCCCGAATTTTCAGTGATTACCGTTACCGACTGATAATAATCCGCGGGATAAAGGGTATCCGGGTCAATAATGTGGTGGATCTTCTTCCCATCTACAAGATAATAGCGCTGATAGTCACCGCTGGTCACAACTGACAAGTCATTCAAATACACAAAATCAACCGGCTCCGCATTGGGGTCTTCCGCTGTGTTCGGGTTCATAATGCTGATGCTCCAATGGGAACGCTCCGGGTCTTGCGGCGCAGAAAAAGTTCTGACATTTCCGCCGCCGCTGATGCTGAATGAGGTAAAACCCATATCAAACAGTTCTTTTCCGACCTTTTCCGTGGTGTAGCCTTTGGCCAATGCACCGACATCCAGCGACATGCCTTTTTCTGTTAAAAAAACGGTCTGTTCTTTTTCGTTCAGCCGGACGTTCTGCAAATCCGTCAGCAAATTTGCCTGTTCCAATTTCTCCCGGGGAGGCAGCTCCCCTTCGGCGGCATTTTCAAACCGTTCCCGGTAGTCATGCCAGATCTCCAATACCGGTCCCAACGCAATATTGACCTGCCCATCGCTTTTTTCGCACCATTGCATGCAATACTGCAAAAACGCAAACAGGTCCTCCGACACTTTGACCGGAGCAATCCCCGCGTTATCGTTAATCGTTTTAACGTTTGCCATACTGTCATAAGATTCATACCGGTCAAATAACTGATGGAAATACTGAAAACGCTCCTGGGTATATTGGAGATAGCGGTCAAAATCCCGTTCTTTTTGAACATACCCCACAATCGTCACGACCGTATCAAACGTACCGTAAAACTCTCCCCGGTATCGCGTATATTTTTGTGAGCTGCAGCCCGGGAAGAAAACAAGAAGCAAACAGAAAAAAACGCAAAAAATCCTTTTTTTCATATTCTGATTCCAATTCTGATTTGATAAAATATCCATAAAAATGGACTTTTTCCTATTCCGTTGAAAAAGAGAAATCTGTTTCTGTCCAAACGCCCTTTATTCCTCTCCATTATAGCAAAAAAGGAATGAGATGCAAGTCAATTCTTATGTAAAAAATCGGCTTGAATTTTGTGACGGTTTCGTGTATAATAAAGCACGTAGCATTTTGGGTTTATAGTTGTGCATAAATTCCGGAATGCTAACTATAAGAAGACACTTGTTATTTTGTGACAAGAAACTGGAGGTCTACAAATGAAAAAGATCATTGCTTTGACTCTGGCTCTGCTGATGCTGGCTGGCTGTGGCGCTACCACCGTAAAAACCGGTCTGGGTGCTATCACCACTGGTTCTGCTTCCGATGCTTCTGACGATGCAGACGGCAAATTCCAGGCAAACGTAACCATCTGTGCTGCTACTTTTGACGCCAACGGCAAAATCCTGGGCGTTTCTTTCGACGCGATTCAGCCGAAAGTTACTTACAACACCGATGGTAAAGTTGTTACCGTTAGCGAAGAGCAGAAAACCAAAAAAGAACTGGGCGACGATTATGGTATGAGATCTTTCTCTAACATCGGTAAAGAAGTTGGCGAGCAGATGGTCGCTCTGGAAGATTACCTGAAAGGTAAAACCGCTGCGGATGCTATCGCTACTCCTACCAAAGAGAGAGACGAAAACCATCCTCGTGTACCGGATGTTGCTGATCTGGAAAGCAGCTGCACCATCAACATCGGCGATTACCTGGATGCTCTGCAGAAAGCTTACGACAACGCTAGATAATCTTTCTGACAGGACTTTCTTTTGGGCACAACCACTCGTCTGAGTGCGCGCAGGACCGGTCTTTTGACCGGTCCTGTTTTTTGCATCTTTTTATTCCGCTGCTTCGGGAATTTTGACCTGACGATCGCCGTGTTCTTTCGGGCGATTATAAAAGGCTATCAAAGCCCTGACGAATTTCGAGGGTGCAAACACTCTATGGAAAATTGCAAACTCACTTCCCTTTCCCATCCAAAAAGGCGCTGTGCAATAATTGCACAGCGCCTTTCATGGTATCGCCTTAAGACCTATTCTACAAGCTGATATCACACAGATTTTTCAGCTTATTTGGAAAGATCTTCAACATACAGAACGCGTTCGCCAGCCTCATTGGTCACTGCCGCTTTAGGCTGCGGATTTTTTGCCGCCTCACGGGCTTCAAAGAATTTCATCGCAACCTGCGGGAACAAGGCATAGCTCAGAACGTCTTCCTCTTTTTCTATGTGATCTTTGATCTCTTCCCGGTATTTTTCCAGTTCGGGCTCCAACAAATCAGCGGGACGGCAGGTAATAACCTCCTCATCACCGATGGCTTTTTTCCGAACTTCTTCGTTAACAGGAGCCGGGAGTGCGCCGTATTCGCCGCGCAGCAGTCCTTTGGACTCTTTGGGGAACATTTTATACCGCTCACCGGAAACAACATTCAAAACTGCCTGCGAGCCAACGATCTGGCTGGTCGGCGTAACAAGAGGCGGATAGCCGAAATCTTTTCTGACTCTCGGAATCTCTGCCAGAACGTCATAATACTTATCTTCCGCATTTGCCTGTTTCAGCTGGGAAATCAGGTTAGACAACATGCCTCCGGGAACCTGATACAAAAGCGTATTGGTATCTACATTGAGGACTTTCGGGTCCAGAATACCGTCCGCTTTCAGTTTGTTCGCTACTTTGCGGAAGTGGGCAGCCGCTTTGCTCAGCTGTTCCAGATCCAGCCCAGTATCTCTTTCCGTTCCCTTCAAGGTAGCAACCAGCGATTCGGTCGCAGGCTGGGCAGTACCGTTTGCCAAAGGAGACAGCGCACAGTCAACAATATCCACACCCGCAGTCGCCGCCATCAGGTTGGTCATATCGCCGGTACCGGTAGTGTTGTGCGTGTGCAGATGAATCGGCACATCGATATTCGCTTTCAGTTTTTTCACCAGCGAATACGCATCGTAAGGCAGCAGCAAGTTCGCCATGTCCTTAATGCAGATTACATCCGCTCCCATTTCCTGCAGCTGTACCGCAAGCTTAACGAAATAATCCTCATTATGGACCGGGCTGACCGTGTAGCTGATCGCCGCTTCGCAAATACCGCCGTATTCTTTGGTATATTTCATGGCAGCAGCCATATTCCGCGGGTCATTCAACGCGTCGAAAATACGGACGACATCAATGCCGTTTTCGATGGATTTTTTGCAGAATTCTTCTACAACATCATCTGCGTAGTGTTTATATCCCAAAATATTCTGGCCGCGAAGCAGCATCTGCAGCTTTGTTTTCGGCATTGCTTTACGCAGTGCGCGCAGACGTTCCCAGGGGTCTTCGTTCAAGAAACGCATGCACGCGTCAAAGGTCGCTCCGCCCCAGCACTCCAGGGACCAATATCCCATATTGTCCAACAGTTCGCACGCAGGGAGCATGTCCTCCAAACGCATACGGGTCGCGGCTTGGGATTGATGGGCGTCACGCAAAATGGTATCTGTAATTTTCAGCGGATTCATCGCCATACTATTCCCTCCTTATTTCGCACCGAACAGCGCCATGAAGACACCGGCAGCAATGGCAGAACCAATGACACCGGCAACGTTAGGCCCCATAGCGTGCATCAGCAGGAAGTTTCCGGGTTTCGCTTTCTGGCCTTCTACGTTGGAAACACGGGCGGCCATCGGAACGGCGGAAACGCCGGCAGAACCGATCAGAGGATTGATCTTCTCTTTTACAAACAGATTCATGAGTTTTGCAAGCAAAACGCCGCCGGCGCTTCCCACGCCAAACGCGACAATACCCATTGCCAGAATCGCCAGCGTTTTCAGGTTGAGGAAGTTTTCAGCAGTGGCGGTGGCGCCAACAGAAATACCCAGTAAAACGGTTACAATGTTCATCAGTTCGTTTTGTACCGTCTTGCTCAAACGTTCTACTACGCCACACTCGCGCATCAGGTTACCGAACATCAGGCAGCCGATCAAGGCAGCGGCGGAAGGTACCAGCAACGCTACAAAAGCGGTTACGATAATCGGGAAAATAATCTTCTCGATTTTTTTCACCGGCCGCAGCTGTTTCATTTCGATTTCGCGTTCTTTTTTCGTTGTCAAGGCGCGCATGATCGGCGGCTGGATGACAGGCACCAGCGCCATATACGAGTACGCCGCAACTGCAATCGGGCCCAACAGAGCCGGAGCCAAACGGGACGCTACATAAATTGCAGTAGGGCCATCGGCACCGCCAATGATACCAACCGCTGCCGCTTCTTCCGGCAAAAATCCAAGATACCGCATGCCAATAAAGGTAATGAAAATACCCAGCTGTGCAGCCGCGCCCAGCAGCAGGCTCTTGGGGTTGGCAATCAGCGGACCAAAATCGGTCATGGCTCCAACGCCGATGAAAATCAAGCAGGGATAAATGCCCAGCTTAACGCCTAAGTACAAAATATCGATCAAGCCCGTATTGCCCGCGGCGAATTGAGCCCAATCCACATGTCCGCCGACGAAAAACTCCGCATGATACATACCTGCGCCGGGCAGATTGGTCAGCAGCATACCGAAAGCAATCGGCAAAAGCAATAACGGTTCAAAACCTTTTTTGATTGCCAAATACATCAACACGCAGGCGATCGCCATCATGATCAGCACTTTGGGATCTGATCCAAGAAGGTAAAAGCCGCTTTGACGGAAAAAGTCCAGAATTGCCTCCACGTGTTTTCACACTCCTTTCAAAAATTAAAGAGAATTAACCGATGGTTACAAGGAGCGCGCCACTTTCAACGGTAGAGCCCTTCTGAACATTTACTGCCGTA
>JBJEQT010000165.1:0-30190 GCA_051881895.1 Oscillospiraceae bacterium | reverse complement strand
GGCTTTTTTATTTGCAATTATCATTTTGGAGGTAGTAAGAAATGGAACGAGTTTACAATTTTTCCGCAGGCCCTTCGATGATGCCGGTTGAGATTTTACAACAGGCCAAACAGGATTTGGTTTCCTATCCCGGCGCCGGATGCAGTGTGATGGAGATGTGCCATCGTTCTGCGCCGTTTGAGAAGATCATTGCAGACGCGGAAAGCGCCCTGCGCAGACTGATGCATATCCCGGATCATTATGCTGTTTTGTTTTTGCAAGGAGGCGCGTCGATGCAGTTTTCCGCCGTTCCCATGAACCTGGCGCGGCGGGGGCAGACGACAAACTACGCGGTCACCGGGCAGTTCGCAGGAAAAGCGTTGGCGGAGGCAGAGCGATGGGGCAACGCGGTCGTGGTCACCTCTTCCAAGGCAGACACTTTTTCGTATATCCCCAAAATCACACCGGATCTTCTGAGCCCGGATGCGGCTTATTTGCATATCACCGGAAACAACACTATTTTCGGAACCTGCTACAATACCCTGCCCGAAACGGGAGACATCCCGCTGGCAGCCGACTGGTCCAGCGCGATTTTGGGCCTGGAAATCGATGTGGAAGCCCATGCGCTGATCTACGCGGGCGCACAGAAAAACATGGGACCCGCCGGATTGACGGTGGTCATCGTCCGCAGGGATCTGCTGGAGCGGGAGGTGGATCCCATTGTACCGACGATGCTGCGGTACAAAATCATGGCGGAAAACGGCTCCATGTACAATACGCCCCCCTGCTTTGCCATTTATATGGCTGGCCTGATGTTCCAGTGGGTAGAAAACAATGGAGGCGTGGCCGCAATGGAACAGCGCAACCGACAAAAAGCGGCAATGCTGTATGACTTTATCGATCAATCCCGGGTGTTTCACAATCCGGTGGCCAAAGAGGACCGCTCCATTATGAATGTGACCTTTACACTTCCGACGCCGGAGGATACCAAAGCGTTTTTACAGATGGCCGAAGGGCGGGGCATGATCAACCTGAAAGGGCATCGCAGCGTGGGCGGATGCCGGGCCTCTATTTATAACGGTATGCCAAAAGAGGGCGTGGAGGCGCTGGTGGCCTGCATGAAGGATTACGAAGCAGGCTTACGCAAATAAAAGGAGGGGATTTCGATGATGACAGTAAAAAAATTCAATCAAATTTCTGATATTGTTTATACCCAGATGCCGAAAGAACGTTACCACTTTATCGAAGAAGGGGAGGATTACGATGTGGCGCTGGTCCGGTCCGCGGAGCTTGGGGAAACACAATTTCCCAAGCGGCTATTGGCCATTGCCCGGGCTGGCGCGGGGGTCAACAACATCCCGGTAGACCGATGCAGCGAAGAGGGCATCGTGGTATTCAACACACCCGGCGCCAACGCCAATGCAGTTAAGGAGCTGGTGCTGTGCGGCATGATGCTGGCCTGCCGCCGGATCGTACCGGGGATCCAGTGGGTCCAGCGTCAGCACGACGAAGGAGCCGCCGGTGTGGATAAGCGGATGGAAAAAGCAAAAAAAGATTTTGTCGGCGGAGAGATCGCCGGGAAAACGCTGGGCGTGATCGGGCTGGGAGCCATCGGTGTGATGGTGGCCAACGCGGCGGTGACATTGGGTATGGAGGTAATCGGCTATGACCCGTTTTTGTCGGTAGATGCGGCGCTTCGGCTGTCCCGCAGTGTAAATCTCGCAAAAACGCAGGAAGAATTATTTGGCAAAAGCGATTTCCTGACGCTGCACCTGCCGCAGACAGCCAAGACCAAAGGGATGATAAACAAAGAGACCCTTGCCGCCATGAAACCCGGCGCAGTACTTCTAAACTTTGCCCGAGGCGGCCTGATCGATGACGACGCGGTGCTGGAGGCTTTACAGTCCGGACATCTCAGCCGGTATGTAACCGATTTCCCGGATGACCGGATCATCGCCGATCCCAATGTGATCGCCATGCCGCATCTGGGCGCTTCGACACCGGAAGCAGAAGAAAACTGCGCCCGGATGGCAGCCGCCCAACTGGAGGAATATCTGGTCAACGGCAACATCAAAAACAGTGTCAATTTCCCGGATTGTGAGTATCCCCGGGGAGAAGGCTGGCGAATCGCCATCATCAATCGCAACATTACCAACATGGTGGGACAGATCACCGCGGTGCTGGCTCAAAACCGTCTGAACATTGAGCATATGCTCAACCACAGCCGCAATGCCTGGGCATACACACTGATCGACCTGCTGGAAAAGCCGTCCCAGGAGTGCCTGGATGCGCTGGCAGGCATTGACGGCGTGGTACGGGTTCGGCTGATCGGAGAAGAACAATGAGTACGGCAAGGGAAAAGCTGGCCGGTGTTGGAGCGGCGGTGCCGCGCCTGCTGTTTCCCCAAAAAGGGGTAGACTTACAGAAATTCGCCGTAATCGCCTGTGACCAGTACAGTGCGCAGCCGGAATATTGGGAAGCGGTACAAAATTTTACGGATGGCGCGCCGTCCGCTCTGCAGATGATGATGCCGGAGGCCTGGCTGGGGAAAAATCCGGGCCACGAAAACGCGGTTCCGGCGCGCATGCGGCAGTATCTGGAGGATGGCACGCTTTCTGATCTTGGCGAGGGAATGATGTTTTTGCATCGGACCACAACAACAGGAATCAGAAGAGGGTTAATGCTGGCGCTGGATCTGGAGCAATATGACTTCACCCCCGGTTCGTCCTCGCTGATCCGGGCGACAGAAAAAACCGTTTTAGAACGGCTGCCTGCCCGGGTGGCCATCCGATCGAAAGCACCGCTGGAGATGCCGCACATCATGGTGCTGCTGGATGACCGCCAGAATCGCTTGATGGGCGCTTTGGACCAAATGACAGCCGGGAAAGAGCCGCTTTACGATTTTTCCCTGATGATGGACAGCGGGCGCTTAAAAGGGTGGTTTTTGCAGGAGGAGTCGGTCTATGATGCGGTGGCGGATGCGCTGACCCGATTAAAAGAAGAGGCCCTTGGTGGGATGCTTTACGCTGTGGGAGACGGAAACCACTCTTTCGCCGCGGCAAAGTCTCACTGGGATACGCTGAAAGCTGGCCTGACCGCAGCAGAGCGGGAATCGCATCCCGCCCGCTTTGGGCTGGTGGAGCTGGTGAACCTGTATGATCCCGCGCTGGCCTTTGAGCCGATCCACCGGCTGCTGATGGGGGTAGACCCCAAACGGGTTCAGCGGGAATTGGAATTTGACGCAAAGAACCCGCCGCCTCTGCAGCAGCTGCAGCCTCGGCTGGACGAATGGTTGGACCGGCATCCGGAAGCGGAATTGGAGTATATCCATGGGGCGGAGGACTGCCGCCGCTTGGGGCAGGCGCCGGACCGGCTGGCAATCGTCTGGGAGAAATTCGATAAGGAAACCCTGTTTTCGGATGTGGCAAGCCGCGGTGTGCTTTGTCGCAAGAGCTTCTCCATGGGAAGCGCGCCGGATAAGCGGTTTTACCTGGAGTGCCGTAAAATTTAATCGAAAAAAAGCCGGATGAGATCTCATCCGGCTTTTTTTAGGCAAAGAAAGATTTAACCGAAGTAAGGACGCAGGGCGTTCATGGATTGTTCCATAGCGGGATTGGGATCGTTGTAATACTCGGCAGAGGTCAGCTCTATTGTCATATAGCGCTTATAACTGGCTTCTTCAATCTCGCGGATGTACTGCTCCAGCGGGAAAATGCCATCTCCCCAGGCAAGATGACCAGCGGGACGCCCGTCGATCAGATGGATGTGCCATAGGTCGTCGCCCAGTTCCCGGGCATATTGGGCGATGGACTCCCCTGCATAGTACATCGGGCTGGTGTCCAGCATACCTTTTAAATTGGGGGAGCCAACTTCCCGGATCGCTCTTTTCAGGGCAGGCAGATTGGTAACCAGGTTGGTCTCATCGGTTCGAATCGGTTCCAGTACCAATACTACGCCCTCTTGCTCGGCCTTGCGGGAAAGCTGCCCCAAGCTGTCGATCATTCTTTCCCAGGCGTGCTCCTTGGGCTCGTCGAAGTACCCGTAGCCGGAAGTCAAGAGCATCTGAGAACTGCCCAAATAGGAGCAGACTTCGATTTGGCGGGTCAGGCTCTGGATGGAGCGGCGGCGTGCCACCTCGCTGTGATAGGAAATATTTACCGGATAGCTGCACTGATCGGGTGTGTAACAGATGACTTTTAAATGATGATCGGCGATTTTCTGCCGGATAGCGGCCATATCGCCGGAAGAAAGGTCCGGCACATAGAAATGGGGCGCGTTGGGCAATATCTCGATGGATTCGTATCCCAAACGTTCCATTGCGTCGAGGAAATAGTCGAAAGAATAGAACTTATAAACCAGATTCATACCGGCAATCTGCCGTTTTTGAATTTTCATAAAATTTCCTCCTCTTCAAAAGATCACAAAGGACGATGCATCAGCTCTTTGGTTGCTTCGTACAGCGCATGAAACACCGGTTTTCCCTTCTGATAAACGGCGTGGTTTTCCGGAATCGGCCGGATGGTTTGGGCCACCTGAATTTTTTCACCCAGAGATTCAAAGCTGTCATAGCAGCCGCAGGACAGCGCGCAGAGGATGGCGTCTCCATAGCAGGCGCCGATGGTCACCTGCGGAACCAGAATTTCCCGGTTCAGCATGTCTGCGATGATCTGCAGCCATATCGGGTTTTTGGCGCCTCCGCCCACTGCCATGATTTTGTTCACCGGCAGATGGTTTTCCGCCAGCAGGTCAAAATGCTGGGCAATCGAATAACCGATCCCCTCCAGTGCCGAACGGTACAGGTGCGCACGGGTGTGGTGAGACTGCAGCCCGAAAATCATGCCGCGGGCCAGCGGGTCGTTGATGGGAGTGCGTTCTCCCGCGAAATAGGGCAGCGTAAAAAGTCCATCGCTGCCGGCGGGGACAGACGCGGCAATTCGGGCCATGGCGGCATAGGCGTTTTCGCCGCCGGCCTCCTCTTTTGCCAGCAGCACCGGAAACAGCTGATCCCGATACCATTTGGTCAGCGTACCGCCGTTGTTGGTCCCCGCGGCCACACAATAGGTGCCGGGAACCAGGTAAGGTCCCGGCCACACGCGATTGTCCGAGGGAAACCGGTCCGCGTTATAGATGAAAAAGCAGGTAGAGCCCAACTGAATCATAATCGTTCCAGGGGTAAAAACGCCGCAGGAAACCGATTCCGCTCCCGAATCCCCAGTGCCGGTGAGCACCTTGGTGCCGGGCAGAAGGCCGGTAAGCGCGGCGGCCTCCGGGGTGACAGTTCCGACCACGTCCGGGGCCAGCGTGATTTCAGCCAATTGGTCCGGCCGGCAGAACAGACTGCATTCCGCCTCGTTCACGCCGGACTCGTGGTACAGCGGCGCAAACGATCCGCTTAAATATTTATCGATGCAGTACCGTCCGGTCATTTTGGCCGTTAAAAAAGAGGACGCGGTGAGAAATTTATAGGTTTTGGCATAAACGTCTGGCAGATGGTTTTTGATCCAGAGAATTTTTGGGGAAATACTGGAAGAAACCAACGGATGGGAAAACACCTGGTCAAACCGGCTGCCGTAATAGGCCTTGATCTGCTCGATCTCCTCCTGGGCACGGGAATCGATGCCATACAGGATCGCTTTGCACAAAGGACGGCAGTGTTCATCCACCGGTACACAGTCGCATCCCAGGGCGGACAGGCCTACACATTCCATTTCAGCCGGGTCTAAGCCGGATTGCTCCAGCAACTGCCGGGAAATTTTGCAGACGTCCCCCCACCAGACCGCTTCCGCGTCGTGTTCATACCAGCCGGGTTTGGGATTTTCCAGCCCATGTTTTTGCGAAGCCTGGCAGATAATGCGGCAGTCTGTATCAATCAAAACGCCCTTGCTTTCATAGGTACCAACGTCAATCCCCATAAAATAGCGAGATTTTTTATCCACAGAAAATCAGTCCTTTCGCAGGGCTTTTACTTTTTGCATAAAGCGCGCGACGCGCTCTTCGTCAATGCGGCCGGTGAAAACGCCGTCTTTTTTAAAGGCGGAGCCGACAAAAGCACCGTCAGCCACAGTCAGGATAGCCTCGCAGTTTTTTTCATTGCAGCCGGTGCCGCAGAAAACGGGAGTATCACCGGCCACCGCTTTGACCTCGACAATTTGGGAAACATCCGGCTGACTGCCCGGCCCGGGACCGGATACGACCAGACATTCCGCCCGGCATCCGCTGAGGAGGGATTTGGCTTTCTGGGCCAAGGGGCGGCTGTCCATAGGGGTAGTGCCTTCGCCGTTGATAAAATAACACAGCTTCAGATCGTCCAGATCCAATTCTCTGCGCAGGCG
Organism: Oscillospiraceae bacterium; assembly: GCA_051881895.1. GTDB lineage: Bacteria > Bacillota > Clostridia > Oscillospirales > Ruminococcaceae > UBA3818. The sequence continues at coordinate 23,879 of JBJEQT010000165.1, read as the reverse complement.
CAGCGTGCGTGCGATATTGCGCTGCTGCAATCCCGTGTCCCCCGCCCAGGCGCCGGTGAACAGGCAGCGGGTAAAGGAGGCGCCAGTCGCGGCGCAGATTTCCACACAGCCTTCGCCGTCCGCGATGGTTTCCACGCCGTATGGAACCGTAAACAAATGGCGAATCTCGCCGAAGATGCGGCACATGGCGCCGAAAACCGGCTTGGGAGTGTCGGTGAAAAAGGGTCCGCTGAACTCATTGGTCATCAAAACGCCATCTACGCCGCCTTTCTGCAGCGCTTCCAGATCCTGTTTTGCGTTTTCGATAATTTGTTCCATGGGACCTTCGTAAAAAGGGTCGCCGGGCAGAGGATCCAAATGTAAAAGCCCGATAATTGGCTTGGAAGTTTGAAACAATTCGGTTGACCAACTCATAAAAGTGCCTCCGTTCTGTAATTTTGCAGGCCTGCGAAGTGGCCTTACATAAAAAGTATATCATCAGAACTGGAATGCCACAACGAAAAACACCAATTTTTTTGTAGAAAGATTCCTATAATTTTACACAATACACACAATTTTTAGAAAAATAGAATAAAAATTTTGTGCTTTTCCCAAAAACAGAAAGAAAAAAGATACGTAGGATATATTTTTGTATGCTATAATAGAAAAAACAGCAAAAAGGGGAGACCTTTTGATGGAATACACATTGGAAAAAGGAACCTGGGAAAATATTGACGATGCGGTTCGGGTAGAAGAAGAGACGCTCCCAAAAAGCTGCTATCTGCGGGATAACAGCTCCTATTTTCTGGACCATACCGCAGGGGATCTTACCCTGGTCCGGGCCGGAGAAGAGCCGGTGGGGATTGGCAAGCTGTCCGTTTTGCCTGACGGGTCCGGCTGGCTGGAGACGTTGCGGGTGCGTCCCTCGTGGCAGGGGCGCGGCGTAGGAAAAGCCATCTATGGCCGGTGGCTGCAAGAGGCTGAGCGCTTGGGATGCCCGGCCATCCGAATGTTTACCGGCACCGGAAATGTTCACAGCAAGGGGCTGGCAGAACGGTTCGGACTATCTTTGGCGGGAACCTATATCGGCGCCACGGCAAAACTATCCGACGAGAAACTGGATTTGCCGCCGGAATTCAAACCGGTGACCGATTATCGTTTGGCCCAGGTGCTTTTAGAAAGCGGCCGATGGGAAATGGAAGATTTCGTGGTGATGAATAATACCTTTTTCCGCTGTTCAGAGAAAACCTGGCGCTATTTGTGGGAGCAGGGCATGATTTTTGCGGATGAGCGAGGAAGCTTCGTGGTGATCGGCGCCCGGATGCTGCGTCAGCGGGGATTGCATGTGGCGATGTACGGCGGGGACGGCCGCCGCTGCCTGCAATTTGCCAAGGCATATACCCAGCACCAGGGCCTGCCAGCGGTGACAGTGTCTTATCCGCCCCAAAATCAAAGAATCCGATCGGAGCTGGAGCAGGAGGGTTTTGTGCATGACCAGTCCTGCCGGATTGTAATGGAACGGATTTTGAAAAAATAGGCAGGTTTGAAAGAACAGAGTCGGAGAGAATATCACGGCAGCCTGGGGAATGAAACGTTCGGTTGTGTTTTGAACTCTTTTGGAACAAAAAGCGGTGTGTGCCGCAAAGTTTCCATTGCCCCGCGCCGGTAAGATGGCCGCAGACGCAAAATAAAAAAGGAGCGGGTAGCTTCCCGTTCCTGTTTTCAAACAAAAAAGCCAGACTAGCAGTCCGGCTTTTTTACTTCAAAGAAAGATTGTTTATATTTGCAGACGGGGCAGACCATCGGCGCGGCTTCTCCCTCGTAAAGATAGCCGCAGTTGCGGCAGATCCAGACGACTTTGCCGCTTTTGCGGAACACGGTTCCCTCTTGAATATTTTGTTCCAGCAGGCGGTAGCGTTTTTCGTGATCCTTCTCAATCGAAGCGATTCGTTCCATTTTTTGAGCGATTTCTGTAAACCCCTCGGCTTCTGCGTCTTTTGCAAAGGACGGGTACATATCGCTCCATTCGTAGTGCTCACCGGTCGCGGCAAGTTTTAAATTTTCTTTGGTATCAGCCATTTGACCGCCGTGGAGATATTCATACCATTGCTGCGCGTGAGCTCTTTCGTTTCGGGCGGTGGTTTCAAAAATCTGCGCCATTTCCTCATAACCATCCTGACGAGCCTTTTGGGCGTACAGCTGATATTTTACCGCGGCTTGGCTTTCCCCGGCAAAGGCGGCGATCAGGTTCGCTTTTGTTTTGGTTCCCTCTAATTTCATGGAAAAGCTCCTTTCTTTTTTCCTAGTTTGGACAGGCTGGAAAAGAATATACAAAGGGCCTATTGCAAACGAGAGGGAAAAGGCATATAATAGCGATAAACATCTTATGACGTTATAAAAAGGAGGCACCGTATGAACGAGAGGAAAACGGCAAGAGGAGATATGACTGTAGGCAATCCGGCCCGGTTGATTTTGTCCTTCTCCATTCCTCTGCTGCTGGGGAATGTGCTGCAGCAGATGTATAATATGGCGGACAGCATCGTTGTCGGCAACTATGTTGGAACAACCGCACTGGCTGCGGTGGGAACGGGGTTCCCGATCATCTATATGATGGTAGCTCTGTTCATGGGAATCGGCGGCGGCGCGACTGTGATTATTTCCCAGTATTACGGAGCCGGCGATTTGAAAAAAGTTTCGGAAACGGTGGACACTATTTATACATTCGGTATCGTTGGAGCGATTCCGATATCGGTTGTCGGAATCCTGCTGTCCGGGCCGCTGCTTCGGCTGATCAATACGCCGGATGATACGCTGCCTGACGCGCGGCTGTATATGGCGATTATTTTTGCCGGGACGATTTTTGGCCTGGGATATAATCTGAACAGCGCTATCATGCAGTCGCTGGGGGACAGCAAAACACCGCTGCTTTTGCTGACGATTACCTGCGGGTTGAATATACTGCTGGATTTGCTGTTTGTGATTGTGTTTCAATGGGGTGTTGTAGGCGTCGCCGTCGCGACAATTTTTTCGCAGGCGGTTTCCTGGAGCGTTGGCATTTTGCTGGTTAACCGCAAATATACCTACATCCATGTAAATCCGCTGAAGTTTTTCTTTGACCGGGAATTGTTTGGAAAGATTATCCGCCTGGGCCTGCCCGCAGGCCTGCAGCAGATGCTTTTTTCAGTGGGGACACTGGCGCTGCAAAGCCTGGTAAACAGCTACGGTTCTGACTTTATGGCCGGATTTAACGGGGCGAATAAAATCGACATGTTTGCCTTTTTCCCAGCGCAGAGTTTTGGTATGGCTCTGACAACTTATGTGGGACAAAACATCGGCGCGGGAAAAATGCACCGGGTCAAGGAAGGGCTGCGCGCTACGATGGTGATGAGCATTTTGTGCGGCATCGGCGCAATGGCGCTGGTCCTTGGATGTGGGACGAATATGATGCACCTGTTCAGCAGAGAAGCAGCTGTTGTGGAAGCCGGCATGATCTATCTGCGCCCGGTCATGTATTGCTATTTGCTGTTTGCGGTGATGAATACTTTCCTGTCGGTGCTGCGCGGCGCAGGGGATATGGTGTTCCCCATGATCACCAGCCTTTTGTCTTTGTGGCTGATCCGATTGCCGATGGCGTACCTGCTGGCCTATTTCTTTGGAAAAGAGTACATCTTCTTCAGCTATGGCGGCGGCTGGGTTATCGGCATGACGATGGCGATTGTCTATTATTTCGGCGGCCGATGGAAAAAGAAAGCGGTCGTTTCCAAAAGGCGGGAAGAGGATTTGCCTGCAGAATGTGAATAATTTGTTAACTTTTTATTTTGCTGCATGAATTTCTGCAAAAGGGTCCACTTATAAGGCAGACTCTAAAACAAAGGAGATAAAAAATGAAAAAAATATTTGCGTTTGTTCTTGCGGCTCTGATGGTCGCGTCGTTGTCGGGATGCGGCAGCAACAATTCTTCGTCTGTGGCCTCCCAGGAGGAATCTGCTGCAAGTTCTTCGGCAGAATCCAGCGCCGCGGAGTCTGAAACCGTTGTGGCCGGAATGAAAGAAGGCAAAACGGTAGAGGGATTTTTTGCAGCGGTCGACGAACTGTATGGTGAAATGAGCCGGACCCCCATTGACGACGATATGCTGAAAGACCTGTATATGGTCGATATGGAAAATGTGGAAACGTACATGGGCGAAACGTCGATGATCAATGTGCATGCGTTCGACGTTTTGGTTGTGCAGGCGAAAGAGGGAAAAGTAGAAGACGTAAAAGCTACGCTGGAAGAAAGAAAGCAAGCCCGTATTTCGGAGTTTGAATTCTACCCGGTCAATAACAACGATGTGAACACCAAAAACGCATTGGTTTTGACCTCCGGCGATTACGCGATTTTGGTAATCTGCAATGATTACGACAGCATGCAGAAGATTCTGGACGAATACTTCACCTTCTAAAGAATGGGTTAGGGTCGGTCCTGCCGGCAAAGCTCGTTCCTTTTAAACAAATGAACAAGGCAAAGAAAAACACTGTATGCCCGGATAATCCAGCATACAGTGTTTTTTGCTATCTATTGTGTGCTTTGCCAAAGGCGGCAGAATTATCCCTCTTTTTTCAGAGTAAGAGCGACATATTCCGCGACCTCTTCCACAGAAGGAGTTGTGGAAATGCCGATATCGGTAGCGGTGACAACGACAACGTAGTCATCGATCAGCGGGTAAAACTGCGTCTGGGAAAATTTCATGCCGCCAAGATAAATGTCGTAAGAAACAACCGATACGGTCCCGATGGGGGCTTCCAGCTCATCTATTTTCAGATTTTCAACTTTTTCAAATCCATTGGCGAGAAGCTGCGCTTCCAAATCAGACTCAAACGCTGCTTTCATCTCTTTGGCACTGGCCGCTTTTTGGCCGGTGCTTTGGACCAGAATGTTCACGTTGGAAGAGCCGGAGGTGAGGTCCGCGTCTTCAGGAACATAGATAACACATCCTTGTCCGGTAACGTCTTCCGTGATCGTCCAGTCTGCCGGAACCTCATAGGAAAAACCGTTGGAACTGTCGGCAACCGTATCCCATTCCGGCTTATCGACCACAACCGGGCTGGAACCGCAGCCGCTCAACAGCAAAGTGAGGATGAATCCTGCGGCAAGCAGCAGGGAAAGTTGTTTTTTCATAGAAAGCTTCCTTCCTTTCACGCATCTCAAAAATGACAACACGCGGTGATGTACAAATAGTATATAGCGGGAAAACTTTCACTGTCAAGCCGCCTTTTCGCAGGCAAAAGAGCTGCTGCGCAGTCAGCAGAGCCATGCTTTGCCGCGCCGCAGCTTTATGCCTTCGGCACATCGACTGCCGCATCTGTTCCGTCCTCAGGCAGGCCGTCGATCGAATCAACCATTTCGCCGTCGTAGGGCAGGTCAGCATCGCTGACTTTCGGTTTGGGCTGATACAGCACAGCGAACACGATCAAAGCAACCGCGGCGAGCACGCTCACCAAAATAATCGCAGACTGCTTCGGTGTGAAGATATGCGGCTTATCCGGGTTGGGGTATTTGATTCCTGCAACGATCCGTCCAATCAGCATCCCGACAGCCAGGCTGCCCAACAAACCGCCGGCGATCCAGGCCCAATTCATCCAGTTCATATGTAAAACTCCTTCATCAAGATTTATGACACCTACACAACAAACCCCGCCTGCGCAGGGTTTGTTACATACCTATGCCAAAAACCAAACAAAAATCCGTATCACGCAAAATCGGAAAAAACATATCCTTTTTCCCGCATTCCGTCGATAAAATCGCCCAGCACCTGCGCGTTGGTGGAAGAAACGGCGTGCAGCAGATAAATCGCGCCGGGATGCGCTTTATTCAGCATGGAAGACAGTGCGTCGGACGGGTCGGGCTGCTGGTCGACATACCAGTCCTTGTAGGCGAAACTCCAGAACAGAGACTTGTAGCCGCAGCTTTGCACCATCGCCAGCGTCTGCTCGGAAAAATTCCCCTCGGGAAAGCGGAATACGGTCATTTTATATTGATAAGTATCCAGCATATACTGGTGTAAGCTCATTAAATCCTCTTTTGCTTCTTCCAAAGAAAGGGATGGATAGGTGATGTGCTTGTTGCTGTGATTGCCGACCGTGTGTCCTTCCTCAATCATGCGCTGTATCAGCTCCGGCTGCTCCTTGGCGTAAGGGAGCGTGACAAAAAATACGGCGTGGACCCCTTTTTCTTTCAGCGTATCCAGAATGTCGGCGGTATAGCCGTTTTCGTATCCCTCGTCAAAAGTCAGGTAAATTTTTTCCGAGGAAGGAGCGATGAAATAAGCGTCGTATTTCCCGTATTTTTCCTGATAAGCGATTGCCCCCTGGGACCGGTTTTCACTGTCTACCGGGCCGCCGGGACCCCATCCCAACGCTTCTCCGCTCAAAGCACCGATTTCGGCAAAATCGGTGCTCATGGTCGGGGAAGCGGACTCATCCATACTTTCCAATCCGCTTTCCAGGCGGCTTTCCAAATCGCTGAGGATGCTGCTGCTTTCGCCGGCAAAGGAAGATGCGGCGGAAGAAGAGCTGGCCTTCGACGAAGAGGAAGAAGCGGTGCTGGAATGGCCGGAAGAAGATTTTCCGCCGGAGGTGCAGCCGCTCAAAGCCAAAAGCATGGCCAACGCCAGCGACAGGGCAAGTGTTTTCTTTGCTTTCATGATGGAACCTCCGTGAATGTTATTGTGAAATCAAAAATTGGATTTCGCCATTAGTATGCGCAGGAATGCTGCAAGTATGGGCAGGAAAATTTTTCTTTTTCTTGTCAAAAGGCGATCGGGATCATTCCTGACAAAAATAGTATAGCCTGTTTTGACAAAAAAGGAAAGGATGCGGCAAAAAGGAATAAAAAAAGCTGCCCGAAAGCAGCTTGAAAACAATGATAACGCGCATGCTACTGCGCTTTGTTTTTTATCAGGAATTCCTTTGCCTGATCGATGCTGGAAAAATCAAGCGGCGAAGAAAAAATATAAGATAAAAAATGGTTCCAAGTTTCCAGCGAAAACTGGTCATCCGGAATATCCCGAATGACAGACTCTTCCCAGAGCAGTTCCGGGTCGGCGCGAAGATCTGATTCATAACAGTTTAGTTTTTTGGCAAAGTAACTGTAGATGTCCATAGTACCTCACATAACAGACAGAATCAACGAAAAACTTATCTACCTTTCATTATAATGAGAACCTGTCTAAAAATCAATCTATAAGAAATACTTTCCAGTTTTTATATAGTTATTTTTCCAATTCAAATCATTACTCTATAAATAGGGGGATGATTTATGGAGTATGATATCCAATTGATTGGCCAGCGGATCAAAGCGGCGCGAAAAGCCAAACGGTACACGCAAGACTATGTTTCCGCCCGGGCCAACATCGGAGAAAAGTTCCTCAGCCAGATCGAGTGCGGCAACGCGGGCCTTTCGGTGCAGACGTTGCTTTCTCTTTGCGAAATTCTGGAGGTCAGTCCCAATTATATTCTTCTTTCGGATCCCTCCAAATCAACGGAGAACAGCATCGGCGATATCCTGCAGGGCCTGACGCCGCGGCAGCTGCAAGATGTGGAGACAATCTTAAAGATCTTTGTAAAAAACTGCAAATGAAACACTATAAGTAACAATATACACCATATTTGGTGTAATGTCAATACATTATATCTAGTGTAAGATAGAATACTCTCAGAAGAAGCTGCTGCCCAATGGGGGAACTTACATGAAACCGTATTATGAAATCATAAGGGATTTGCGGGAAGACCATGACCTGCGGCAGTCGCAGGTTGCGCAGCTGCTGAAAACGACGCAGCAGGTCTACTCCCGATATGAAAAAGGGCAAAATGAAATTCCCCTGCGGCATTTGATCACATTGGCGAAATTTTATAATGTTTCGCTGGATTACATTGCCGGACTGATTACGGAAAAGAAACCTCTGGAATAAAAAACGGCCAACCGGAAAGCGGCAGGCCGTTCTTTTATTTTTCTGCCCCATTGCAAGGAAAAAACAGATGGTGGAAATGCAGCCGCCCGCTTTGTTAAAAAGCGGGCGGCATTCGTGCCGGTTATTGCAAAAACAGGCAGAGCAAAAACAGAACACCCAACAGGCATATGTTGTACCATGTAAACCGGAGAATGTATTTTTTTCGCTGCCCGGGATAATATTTTGCTACCATCTTGTAAGAGATAAGGCTGGCCATAGAGGCGATCAGCGTGCCGAGTCCGCCCAGATTGCAGCCGATGATCAGCGCGTCCCATTGACTGGTAAACCCGGAAAGCAAAAGGGCGGCAGGCACGTTGCTGATGAGTTGGCTGGTTAAAATCGCCGATGCTGCGACGCGCCCGCTGATAACCGACGAAAGAAAGCTTGCAAAAGCGTCTATATTTCCGATGTTGCCGATAAAAATAAAAAAGAAGAAGAAAGTCCCCAAAAGGGAATAGTCGATTTTGGCCAGCAGAGAGCGGCTGGCCAACAGCAGAAACAGAAAAACCAATGCGGCGATCAGCAGGGGAGGTACCAAACGGAAAAGGCCCAAAAGACAAAGCGCAAATCCAGCCGCGCAGCAAAGCAGTTCCCGTGCCCCGCCCAGCCCGGTTTCCACCGAGACTGCCGGCAGCGCTGCGGATTTCCGAAAAAGAATCAGCAGAACCAGACACAGACCGGACAGCAGGACATAAGGCAGCATCAGTCCGCAAAATGCGCCGAATGACATGCCGGATTTTGCGTACAGGTAAAGATTTTGAGGATTTCCCATGGGGGTAAGCATGCTGCCCAGATTAGCGGCAACAGTCTGCATGACGACCAGGGGCACTAAAAGCTGCTCCTGTTTTGCCATCTGCAGGACGATGATACCGAACGGCACAAAGGTGATCAGTGAAACGTCGTTTGTGATGACCATGCTGCAGAGAAAAGGCAGAAAAACCAGCACAAGCAGCATGCTCCGAGTGGTGCCGGTCCTTCTCAGCAGACGGTTCCCCAAAAAGACAAATACGCCCGCCTGCTGAAGCCCCGCCATAACTGCCATCAGGCTGAACAAAAGCGCAAGAGTATCCCAGTCGATGTAGGAAAGATAGGCCGGGCCGGGCGGGACCAGAAAGGCGGAAATCAGCGCCAGCAGGGCCGATATGCACAATACGGTCTCTCTGCGAAAAAAGAGGATGCAGCGTTTGAGCACTTTTGGCAAGCAAGATCAGCTCCGTTCAAAAGGATTGCAAAAGAAAACCAGGAGTTTGTTTGGAAGAAAAAAGTCTGGACACAAATCGCATCCGGACGCAGCCGCTCGAAAGGCTAAAAAGAGACATTTCCGGCGCGAGAGACAAAACAGCAAAAAAGAAGAGCCTCGACTACGCGTTTTGCGTGTCGAGGCACTCAACTGGTGGGAGAAGATGGATTCGAACCATCGAAGCGAAACGCAACAGATTTACAGTCTGCCCCCTTTGGCCACTCGGGAATTCTCCCATATTCACTTAAATGGAGCTGGTGGACGGACTCGAACCCCCGACCTGCTGATTACAAATCAGCTGCTCTACCAACTGAGCTACACCAGCAAATCCAGCAACGTGATTTATTTTATCAAAGAAGAACCCGGATGTCAAGAGATTTTATAAAAAACCTTTGCTTTTTCTTGCAATATTGATTCATTGCTTTTATAATGAACCATATCAGGCTAAAATAAGAAGGAGATACAAGTATGGGAGGACTGTTTGGGGTAGCGTCCCGTACCGACTGTGTGTTCGATTTGTTTTTCGGTACGGACTATCATTCGCATTTGGGGACCCGCAGAGGCGGTATGGCAGTTTATGGAGAAAAAGGGTTTGACCGGTCAATCCATAATATTGAAAATTCCCCGTTCCGGACAAAATTTGAAAAAGAATCAGTAGACATGCACGGCAATCTGGGCATTGGCTGCATTTCGGATCATGAACCGCAGCCGCTGATGGTGCGTTCCCATTTGGGTACGTTTGCCATCACCACGGTTGGCCGGATCAACAACAGCGCCGAACTGGTGAAGCTGGCTTTTGAAAAAGGGAATATCCACTTCCTGGAAATGAGCGGTGGAAGCATTAATCCGACAGAACTGGTGGCGGCGCTGATCAACCAGCAGCCGACCATTGTGGATGGCATCCGCTATGCACAGAGCGTGATTGACGGTTCGATGACCATGCTGGTGATGACGCCCCAGGGGATTTACGCCGCCCGGGACCGGATGGGCCGGACGCCGCTTGTGCTGGGTAAAAAGAAAGGTGCGGTCTGTGCTTCGTTTGAAAGCTCCGCGTTTATCAACCTGGGTTATGAAGATTACAAGGAATTGGGGCCGGCGGAAATCGCGCTGATTACCCCGGATGGAGCTGAGACGGTAAGCCAGCCGCAGCAGCAGATGAAATTCTGCACGTTTATGTGGGTTTATTACGGCTATCCCACTTCCACCTATGAAGGGATCAATGTGGAAGAGATGCGCTATCGCTGCGGAGAGAAATTGGCCGGCCGCGACGATGTGAGAACCGACATGGTGGCGGGCGTTCCCGATTCCGGTATCGCACACGCGGTGGGATATGCCAATCGCTCCGGCATCCCGTTTGCCCGCCCGTTTATCAAATATACGCCCACCTGGCCTCGCTCCTTTATGCCGCCGAACCAGACTCAGCGCAACCTGATTGCCAAAATGAAGCTGATCCCGGTTCATGCGCTGATCAAGGACAAGAGCATGGTGCTGATTGATGATTCCATCGTTCGCGGTACCCAGCTGCGGGAGAGCGCCGAGCTTTTGTATCAAAACGGCGCGAAAGAGGTTCATATCCGCCCCGCCTGCCCGCCGCTGCTGTTTGGCTGTAAATATTTGAATTTTTCCCGGTCCAATTCGGAACTGGAATTGATCGGACGCCGGGTGATCCAGCGACGGGAGGGCGTGACCGATTATGATACGCTGCTGGATTACGCCAATCCGGACAGCACCAATTACAAGGAAATGGTGGAGGAAATCGGCAAAGAGTTGAAATTTACCTCTCTGCGGTATCATCGGCTGGATGATATGATCGATTCGGTGGGGATTGAACCCTGCAAGCTCTGCACCTATTGCTGGAGCGGGCGGGAATAGCCCTTTGGACAACAAAAAGCAGTGCAGTCTATATAGACTGCACTGCTTTTTTGCGGATTGGCCGAAAGCAAATTCGGCTTATCTTCCACGGCATTCTTCCAGCAATTTTTTAACCAGCGAATCAATTCGGCCCATGGCTTCCTCCAACGGGATCATTTCCCGCAGGGATTTATCCCGGGTGGTGATCTCACAGCAGTTTTCTTTCAGATTGCGGGGGCTGATGATGACCCGCACCGGCACGCCAAGCAAATCCGCGTCGGAAAACATGACGCCGGCGCTGACGTTTCGGTCATCGCAGATGACTTCAATGCCCTGAGATTGCAGCGATTCGTACAACCGGTCGGCACAGGCGCGAACTTCGGCGTCATCGGCGCGGACGGCACACAAATGCACCTGCCAGGGCGCGATGGAGATGGGCCAGATGGGTCCGTACGCGTCGTGGTGTGCTTCACATACCGACGCTGCCAGCCGACCGACGCCGATGCCGTAACAGCCCATGACCGGATGATGAGCCTCGCCGTTTTGATCCAGGTACTGCATCTGCATCGAGCGGGTGTATTTATCGCCTAACTGAAAAATATTCCCTACTTCGATGCCTCTGGAAATGGTGATGGATGGCTTTTTACAATGCGGACAGATGCCATTCTCCACAATCTTGGCAAAGTCATGGTAAACGGCAGAGGGAAAATCCCGGTCCATATCCAGGCCGGTATAGTGGTACGCTTCCCGGTTGCCGCCGCAGGAGAGATTGTTGGCGCCTTTCAAGGATTGGTCAAACAGTACGGTGAAATTGCCATTCAGGCCGTATGGCCCGATATAGCCCGCATAAAGGCCGCAGTCCCCGTCGATGACAGCGGGGCGGATTTCGCATCCCAAAAAGTGAGTCAGCTTGGTTTCGTTGACATCCAGATCGCCGCGGATGAACAGCACCACATACCGGTTGTCGGTGTTTTGCTGGTAGACCACAGCTTTGCAGCTTTTTTCCTTAGGAGTGCCCAAAAAATCGCAAATATCTTCAATTGTATGGATATCAGGCGTGTGAACCAGCTCCAGCGGCCGGGAGATTTCGTCCCGGCTGTTTTCGACAATGGATTCGGCCGCTTCTAGGTTGGAGCGATAGCCACAGTTTGGACAGATGGCAATGGAATCTTCGCCCACCGGGGTCAGCAGCATGAATTCGTGGGAGAGATTGCCGCCCATCATCCCGGAATCGGACGCCACAGGCACGACTTCCGGCACGCCGACACGGGCGAAAATCCGCTCGTAAGCATGAAAGCACCGGTCGTAATATGCCTCCAGGTCCGCCTGGCTGGTGTGAAAAGAATAGGCGTCTTTCATGGTGAATTCCCGCACCCGGATCAGACCGCCCCGCGGCCGGGCTTCGTCCCGGAATTTGGTTTGAATTTGATAGATCATAAACGGATATTTGCCATAGCTCTGCCCGTATTCCCGCACCAGCTGAACGGCAGCCTCCTCGTGGGTCATACCCAGAACGAGCGGCGCATTGTTCCGGTCCGAAAAGCGCATCAGCTCACTGCCGACACTTTCGTACCGGCCAGATTCCTGCCACAGAGATGCGGGCAGCACGACCGGAAACTGCACCTCCTGTCCGTCTATATCGTCCATCTCCTCCCGGATAATCTGCTCAATCTTGCGGGTAATCCGCCGCAAAGGCAGATAGGAAGAATAAATGCCGTTGGCCACATACTTCATGTACCCGCCGCGCAGCATCAGGGCGTGGCTGTCGATTACGCAGTCGGAAGGGCGTTCTTTAAAACGTTCCCCCACCAGTTTTTCCAATTTCATCTTTATTACCTCCCGGTTGAAATGCAGGGCAAAGGGGAGAAAGATTTCCGCTTTCAGCCCCAAAAAGAATATAAAAAAGCCCTAAACTGACGATAATGATCGTCAGTTTAGGGCGAACGAAACTGTCCGTGGTACCACCTAAATTCGGAAAAATCCGCACTCTGCGCACAAGGAAAAAATACCCGATGCGTTCCTCTGTGACGGGAGGGCCCGGCGGATCTTATTGAAAGACAAAGAGGCCTTTGTTCGGTCCGCAGCTCCAAGAGGGGTTGGGCGTTGCTTTGCCAAAGGCTTTCACCGGCCGCCTTTTCTCTGGGGACGCCGCAATGCTTACTATTTCTTTTCAATGCTTTTTGCTTTTGTATTCAATTTGCCCGCATTGTATCACAGGAAAAAAGGAAAGTCAAGCCCTTAAGAAGATGAAAAAGCGGGACAAAGAAAATCCCGGCGACTCAGGGAGTGCGCCGGGAAAGAAAAGAAGATGCGGGATAGGGAAAACGCTTAGACTTGCTGGCTCTGTTCCGGCTCTGCCTTGACTGCGGCCGCGGCAGCTTCATCCGTTTCTTCCTGGGAATAGGGAGAAGCTGTGGGAACCGCTGCAATCCGCCCGCCGACTACGCCGGCCAACAGGGCCTGCAGGTCGATGCCGGTGGATTCTTTCACGCCGTCCATGACCTGGCTGGCGCTGGACATAACGTCTTTCACAAGGCGGGTGGAGTTGCCATCGCCGTACATAACGATCTTGTCGGTCTGTGCCAGCGGGATCGCGGCGTTCTTGACCACCTCGGGCAAAGCGGTCAGATACATCTCCAGAACAGAAGCTTCACCCATTTTGCGTTGGGCTTCCGCTTTTTTCTCAATCGCCTCCGCTTCTGCAAGGCCTTTGGCACGGATGCCTTCCGCTTCCTGCTCCATGGAAAAACGCAGCGCTTCGGCTTCGGCTTTGCGGGCTTCCGCCTGCTGGATAGCCTCAAACTTCTGGGCCTCCGCTTCTTTTTGGCGGCGGATCAGATCGGCCTCTGCCTCTTTTTCCACCTTGTACTTCATAGCGTCGGCCTGCTTGCGAATCTCCGCGTCCAGCTGGCGCTCTTTCAGGGCGATTTCCTTTTCCGCCAACTCCGCCTCTTTTTCTCTGCGGGCGATGTCCGCGTTGGTACGGGCAATTTCGATGGTCTTACGCTGCTGCTCCTGCTGGATGGAATAAGCCGCATCGGCCTCCGCTTTTTTTGTATCGGCGCGGACTTTCATATCCGCCTGCTGAACGGCCAGTTCCGCGTTTTGTTCCGCGATCTTCTTCTCCGCAGCTACCTTGACAGCGTTGGCTTCCTGCTGGGCGTTGGCGGTCGCAATGGAAATATCACGCTGGGCGTTGGCTTTGGCGATCTGGGCATTTTTGCGGATTTGTTCCACGTTGTCGATACCCATATTCTCGATGGTGCCGGCCGCGTCTTTAAAGTTCTGGATATTGAAGTTTACCACTTCAATACCCAGCTTCTGCATGTCAGGCACAACGTTTTCGGTGATTTTTTTGGCAACGCCCTGCCGGTCCTGGACCATTTCTTTCAGCCCTACAGAACCGACGATTTCACGCATATTGCCTTCCAGCACCTGGGTGACGAGGCTGATCAGCTCCTGCTGACGCATGCCCAGCAGCGTTTCCGCCGCCCGTTTGAGAAGTTCCGGGTTGGAAGAGATTTTAATGTTGGCCACGCCGTCCACCGTGACGTTGATAAATTCGTTGGTGGGAACGGCTTCGCTGGTCTTAACGTCGACCTGCATAACCCGCAGAGAAAGCTTGTCGACCCGCTCGAAGAAGGGGACGCGCCATCCTGCCTTACCGATGAGGATTCTTTTTTTGCCAAGGCCGGAAATGACATAAGCCGTGTCCGGCGGCGCTTTCAGATACCCCATGATGAAAAGAAACAGTACAAATAAAACGGCAGCCGCCGGAATCAGGAAAGTGCCGGATGTCAAAAATTCAAGCATGTTGTTTCCTCCTCAAAAAGAAATCATTTTCAGTATAAACCTGCTAGCCGGTTTTGCCAAGTGGGAGGGATTGCTGCAAAAAAATAAGACTTTTACCATTTCGGTAAAAGTCTTGTTAAAATCTTTGCAGATTTCTGCGCTGCCCGAACCTTCCGCTTGGAAGGCTGTATTGACGGTGCACACCACCGCATTTACATGCCGGTGGAACTACTCCCTTTTGACAAGGTTATTTTAGCAGGACGGATTCGTTTTGTCAAGAATATAACGATATATTTTTGACAATATTTTGATACAAAAAGTATAATTTTAATTTATTATACAAATCAAAACTTTTGGGGGCCGAAATCCTTCGTGTCCTGCGATAGGTAGCCTGCAAAATCATCTGTTTAGATTTCTCGCAATGGTTTTTATAACCTCTTCTATCACAATCGGTTTCGCCAGATGTCCGTTCATACCAGCGTCCAAAGATGCCTGAACGTCTTCGGCGAAGGCGTTGGCGGTCATGGCGATGATGGGAATTTGCCCGGCATCCGGGCGATTTTGCGCAGCGCGGATGGCGGCTGTAGCCTCATAGCCGTTCATCTCCGGCATCATAATATCCATCAGGATCATGTCAAAGGTGTCCGGCGGATGATCCGTGAAAGCTTTTATCGCCTCTTTTCCGTTGGAGACTCTGGTCACTTGAATTCCCAGCTCCTCCAGCTGGATGATTGCGATTTCCGCATTCAGATCGTTGTCCTCTGCCAGCAGGATTTTTACGCCCGCCAACTCTATTTGAGCAGGGGGCTGGCCTTGTTTTTGAACCTTGCTTTCCTCGGTCAGCTCCAGGGGAAGCTCTACGGTGAAGGTAGAACCTTCTCCTTTTTTGCTCTCCACCCGAATGGTCCCGCCCATCAGATCCACATACCGCTTTGTAATGGCCATACCCAGGCCGGTGCCTTTATATTGTGTCCGCGCACCGTTTTCCTCCTGGGAAAATTCATCGAAGATATGCTCTACAAAATCCTCTGTCATACCCACGCCCGTATCCGATATCCGGTAGCGCGCCATCATGTGCCTGTCATCCGCGCCGGGATGATAGCTGGCTTCAAAGGTGATGGTGCCGCCGTCACCGGTGAACTTCACCGCGTTGCCCAGGATGTTCACCAGAACTTCCCGGATGCGAACGGCGTCGGCCAGCATATAGGGCGTTTTTGGGACCTCCAGATTTGTATGGAATATGAGGTTTCGGTCGGACAAAAAGCCTTGCGTGATACCGAGTACCGTGTTTGCCACTGACGTAATATCAACAGGGATAGGAGCAAATTTGATTTTGCCGCTTTCGATGCGGCTGATATCCAGAACATCGTTGATCAGGCTCAGCAGATGCTCGGAACTGGTGCTGATCTTGTAAAGACAGTTCTTTACTTCCGGCTTCGGCTCCTGCTTCAGAGCGATATTGGTAAAGCCAATGATTGCGTTCATCGGCGTACGAATATCGTGGGACATATTGTTCAGGAAGATGGTCTTTGCATGGTTTGCGTTTTCAGCAGTATGGACTGCGTCAGCAAGCTCCTGATTGATTTTTTTGTCCTTGGTCCGGTCAGACAAGTCCAAAATATACTTTTTCTCCCCTTGAATGTCCGAGCAGAATACGACTACGCGGAACCATAGCTCCTCACCGGTCTTTTGATGGATATACTCTCTGTCCCATTCGCGCTGTTCGCCGGGCAGAATTTCCGAAAGCTGATCCAATATGTGAACGGATTCATCTTCCCGTATCAGATGCTCGATTTCATAGATATCACGAAGGACCTTCTGTTCGGAAATGCCGACCAGTTTCTCAATATTGGGGCTGACATATTCCACACGAAGATCCGTTGCGTTTACCATCAGGAAGACATCGTCCACAGTGGTGGACAGCTTGGAGAACAGTTCGTCACGGGCAATTAGTGCGTTGTCTTTCTGCTTCAGCTTCTGACGGTTTTGCTGGATAATCAGCAGCAAAAGAATTACCGCCAGAGCGATGGTAATGCCGGAAACCACAAGCATGGTGGTGGACTGGAGTTTGTTCATGCTGGCATTGACCACATTGGCGGGTACGATACCGATAACAATCCAGTTTTGAAAATTTGCAGACTCATACACCAAATAATAGGAGATGCCGTTTGTATGAAACACCGTAGCGCCGGCGTTGCCGGAGAGAAAGTCCTCCTGCAGGGCCTTGATTTCCTTACCGGTATGAAGGTCTGATTTTTCCAGAAGCGAAAAGAGATTGTGGATATCTTTCAGATCCTCGCTGCCGTTGTTCACAACGACCCGGCCGTCGGGCAGGATTGCGAAAGTACTGGCCCGCCCGTCAAAGGCGGAAATTTTTAGAGCATCCACCAAGTCGGAGTTGTTATAAGTGATCGCAATGGCCTCATAATCAAAGCCATGATAATTGCCTTGCTTGGTGGGAATGGCAAACACCATGATTTCCGGTTTGTCCGGAACAACAGAGTTTGCAACAACCGGCTGACGCTCCAGCATCAGGGTAGCCAGCTGGCCCTGCAGGTCCAGATAACCTCCGGTCCCCGACAGGGTAAGATATTTTCCGTCGCGGGAGATAAAATAAAAATCGGTGAAGTTGCTTTCCTCCCGGGCCTGATTGACATACTCCACAACATCCGCTTCGCTTTGTGCGGTTTCCAGATAAGGCGTCCACATCCGCATGCGGCTCCAGTTGACCGAGACCAGATTATACAAAGTCTGATTTGCCTGATGGAAAATTTCGGTAAGGTGGGAGGTGCTCTCTTCGAAAATCGTTTGGGAGACAAAGCTAAAATAGGTAAAGCCAGCCAGGAAAATTCCTGCAATGACCATCAGTATGAACAGCAAAGCAATCAATCGTTTTTTCAAGGCACCGCCCCCTTTCGAACCCGTTTATGATTTATTATTTATCCTGCAGAATGGTCACATACTCCGTTGGCTCCAGGAACTGTTTTGTTTTTGCCAAAGCCTCCTGCATGCATTCCTGGCTGGAGAAGTCGCTCACCAGATAGGCCTGCCGCCGCTCTTTCAAATCTTCCGGCATAGGGCAGTTGCAGAAGGTAGAATGCTCCAGAAATGTATCCGCGCCCACCAGCAGCATGGTGTAGGTGGTGTTATCGTCCAGAGGCTCTCCGTTTATCGTGATGTCTTCCAGGCGGAACTTGCCCCGCTCATACTCGGTAACGGTGTATTCCAGACCGCTGGTGACGGGCATCAGATTGCGGTGGTGGATCGGATTGGAGCCGTCCTCTTTCACATTTACCAGCCAGTCCATAAACCGGCGGACTTCCTCGCCGGTATACTCACCCCGGTAAATCGCATTCCGGGCGGTGAGGATCCACTTGGCCTGCTGCAGGGTATAGGTTCCGGCATAGATGGAGGTGCTTGCCACAGGGGAATAGCCGATGGCGATCTGGTCGCCCATGGCAGTGCGAATGGTGTTCATCAAAGAGGATGCCGCGGCGCTGCCGTGGTCGGTGAAGTCATTGGAATAGGCGGTTTCCTGGGTGAACAGGATCTCCGCCGCTTCCGGATCCACAAAGTCGGTGATCTGGGCGTCAAAAGCCTCATAGGCGCTTTCGGCGTCATATTCGCCGGTCATCATTTTGTGCGCCACATCCTGCGAGACGGCAAAAATCTCCGTGGAGGCCAGGCGCATATACAGATGGTTGCTGTCAATGTATTCCTGGGCATACTCCATTGCGGGAGAAGAGGAAATATTCACTTCCTTATTATAGGACAAGACAGAGGTGCCGGCGGAAACATGCTTCTGCCCTTCTTCGCTGAAGATGGCCAGCAGAATGTCCAGGACGGCTTCTTTTTTCGCCGCATCCTTCTCTACGGTATTGGACACGGCCAGCTGGCACATGGGATAGGTCAGGAGCCAGTTGTCCTCAGAGGTCTCGCCAAAATAGGGGAGAATCACGCTGTTGGTGCCATCTTCCTTGGAGATGTTGTCAGCCAGAGCCGCCGTGTTGCGGATCATGGCAGTCTGTCCGTTGCGATAGGCCTCGGTTACTTTTGTGAACTGCAGCTCCTCGTCGCCGGGCTGGAAGCGAACGTCTTTTAAAAACTGTTCGTATTTTTCAAAGACTTTGGGCCATATCTTATCGTCGAGGCCCACCTGGTTTTCTGCGGTTTCGCTTTCGTAAGTCCTGCGCCACTGAGTGCCTTCCAGGCTCATCAGCTCCGAAATCGCGCAGCCCTGCAGGGTTTCCAGGCAGGAGTAGTCATAATACCAGTCAGTCTGAAAGCCCTTGATGCCCTGCGCTTCGAACGCGTCGATAGCGGCAAGGAACTCAGAATAATTAGTGGGCAGGGGAATGCCGTATTGATCGAATAAATCCTTGTTGGCCATGATGGAATCCATCTCGGCGCACATGGGCAGCCAGCGGATGGCGCCGCTGGTTTCCCGGTTTACCTCCAGGTAGCTGCTGTAGAACGTACCGGCCACTTCGGTTTTGCTCAGATCCATCAGGTGCTCAGCCAGGGAAGCTGCATCGTTCAGGGAGAACCGGCGGCAGGTGATGATGTCCGGGATCTCTTCGCCGCGCGCCAGCAGATCCTTATAATATTCCATGGTGTTGAAACTTTGGATGAAAGTAAACTCGATTTCCGGGAATTTTTCTTCCAGCCAGGGGGACAGCTCTTTAAACATGGAGCGGTCCCACATATACATGGAGATGGTGATTTTATCATCCGCTTTTTTGCCGGGGCCTTGCTGCCCGCTGCAGCCTGTCGTCATCATTGCCGCCATGACGATAACCAGCAGCAGAGCGATCCATCTTTTCATTTTCATTTTTGTTTTTCTTCCTCTCATAATGTTTTAAGCGTAAAGTCGAAAAGGCCTGTATCCACTTGCTTTCATGCAAGATTTCACACACGCAAAAGGCTTTGGGTTCGGTCAGAGAAATTTTGTCATACTCCTCAGCAAGCGGGCCGAATTTGTCGGCTTGACCAAAAAATCATCCATTCCTGCAGCGGCTGCCCTTTCCCGATTTTCGTCAACCGCGTTTGCCGTAAGGGCAATAATGGGAATGTTTGCCCGGATCCGGTTGGGGAGTTTTCGGATTCTCATGGCCGCTTCGTATCCGTCCATGACCGGCATTTCAATATCCATCAATATAAAATGATAGTAGCCGGCTTCTTTCGCTTTCACTTCCGCAACAGCTTCTCTTCCGTCATCGGCTTCCGCAACAATGAGGCCGTAATCCACGAGAATTTCTTTTAAAATTTCCCGGTTTAGTTGGTTGTCGTCCACAATGAGAACTCTTTTTCCTCTCAGCGATTCGATATCCGCCGGCTCTTCCGGATTTGATTCCTCATAGGGCGAGTCCCCGAGGGCATAGGCTATCGTCGATTCCATATTGGCCAGAACCGACTGCATCTTTTTCAGATATTCCTCGGCTTTGGAACCGTGCACCGTGCCGAGCTCTGCGTATCCGACGGCGCTGTGGAGCTCTGTCCGCAGGTCTTTTAACGATTTTTTTTGAAATTGAGCTGCTTTTCTCGCCGCTTCCAGTTCTTTTTCCAGCAAATCCACTTTTTCAAGAAGGATTTCATGGTGGAGTTGTGAACTTCGGATATTGCCGTCCGGATATTGGAGGCGAAACTCAATCTCGACCCCCAATACATCAAGACATTTTTGAAGCTCCTCAAAAGTCATGCTTTCCCGGGCAAGCTTACGATACAAAGAAGACGGAAGGATTCCCATTCTCCTTGCAAGGTCGGCTTTTGTGATCCCAAGTTCAGAACAAACGATATTGATGGTTTCTGTTGTTTTCATAAAATGAACCTTGTCCTTATATGCCACATTGTATATTCCATATTTGGCAGTATAACATTTTCGACATATATCTGCAAGCTTTTTGTATGATATATCTGCTTATGATGCAAAATTATTTTGGAAATGAAATACAGCTATCCTCGCTAATCTGAACTTCTGGTACGAGTATCGTGAAAATATACGCTTGAGAAGATCATTTTGTCGAAACAATTGATTCGTGACGGTGTTGCCGAGTGTATGAAAATGGAAAGAAAGCCATAGCTGTTATGCCAATTGGAACAACAGCTATGGCTTTTTCATGCATCCGGTTTTGGATATTTCGAATCGTGGTTTTTATTATTTCGCTCGATTTATGACTTTTTAGACTCCTTTGCGCCTGCGTTTGACCGGCGTTTCGACGCCGTCTGTGGTCGTGTATGCGAGTTAAAACGCTCCCCGCCCCAAACCAGTAACTTTTCGCCGGACCGGGACGGGAAGCGTTTTACGTTTCAGGTTGGTTGGATTGTCACTTTGACCGAGGGGGTTGTTCCAGTGTTTTCTGCTATCCTGCAGGCTCCTTCGTTCAACGATACCTTAGATGCGTAGCACATACAATCCTTGGCGTGACCGTTGATCACACCCATGGACTGCAGGAAAGAGTAGATAATAGTCGAGCCGACGAAAGTCATTCCGCGCTTTTTCAGGTCTTTGGAAATGGTATCAGACAGCGGCGAGGTCGTCCGTACAGTAAATTCTTCCAGCACGACCTTGTGCCCGGTAAAGGACCAGATATAGTTGCTGAATGAACCGAATTCTTTTTGGATTGCCTTGAACACGATGCTGTTATTCACGGCCGCCTTGATCTTCAAGCGGTTGCGGATGATGCCAGGGTCGTTCATCAGCTCCTGCTTTTTCTTCTCGTCATAAGCAATCACCTTGTCGATATCAAAGCCGTCAAAGGCTGCGCGGAAGTTCTCCCGTTTGTTCAGAACACACTCCCAGGAAAGTCCCGCCTGAAAGCATTCCAAAATCAGCAGCTCGTAGAGCTTTTGATCGTCATACAGCGGGCGACCCCATTCTTCATCGTGGTATTTCACATAGGTCTCGTTTTTCAGATTGCACCAACTGCATCTTTTGAGATGTTCCATTGCTTCCCCTCTCCTGATTCGGCCTGCTTTGCCGCTTTCTTCCTGAATAAACAGCCCAGCACAGATTTAACGCCATATCCAGTCTCGGTGGAGGGTATATTCCACCCTTGGCGGCACTTAGGCATAGTCCTTTAGGCCTTGCGGGCGAACAGGCCCTTCTCTTTCCTGTTACGAAGCTGGCGGTTATATCTTCTGGGATACTGTGCCAAGGGACTTTTCCCCCTTTTTAAAGCGTCTCGAAATGATACCTGGGCTTGCCCAGGCTCTTTTTGCCGTACTCGATAGCCTGGGCAGGACAGCGGCAGATGCACGCCATGCAGTGGGTGCAGTCACTGCCCCAGATAGGCTTGCCGTTTTGAATTGTGATGTTGTTCATCGGGCAGAGCCCGGCACACTGACCGCAGCCGGTGCAGGCGTTGCCGGCCGCAAAGGCATTTGCTTTGACGAAGAACGAATAGAAGATTGGATTCACCGGACCGCTCATGAAGCGGTCGTAGAGGTTATTGCGGGGCGGCGGGAACGCTTGATTGGCCGCAATGGCAGAGATCACACGGTCAATGTCCAGCTCTGCTTTGGCAACGATCTGTCGTGCTTCCTCTGCCTGCGGCGCGTCAAACATGGCAATGTAGTTTTCAGGCATGATGATTTGCGTCGTGCCCATATAGGTGAGCTGTTTCTCCTGGCAGAGCGCACGGTTATACCCCGCGGCATTGCCGATCTCACTGCCGCAGGTCATGACGAACCAAGCCTGTGCCCCAAAGGGAAAATCCGTTTCTGCCAGCCAATCCCGCACAATACGCGGGATGCGCCACGCGTAGGTGGGCGTGACGATAACCAGGCGCTCATCGGATGTGACCGGCGAGCGATTGCCAGCTTTAATGCGGTCGTTCATACTGAGAAGCTCGTCGCTCAGAGCGACCGCGATGCGCTGTGCGACGTACCGGCTGTTCCCGGTACCGGTGAAATATAAAATCATATCAAAATCCCCTCACAATGATCAATTTCATGCTGAATGATCTCCGCCGTCCAGCCGGTGAAGGTCTTGAGCCGTGTCTGGAACTTCTCGTTCTGCCACTGCACCTTAATGGTCTGGAAACGCTTCGTTTTTCGTGCGCCGGTGAGGGACAGGCAGCCCTCCTCGGCCTCATACGGGCCAGACTGCTTGACGATGACGGGATTGAACATGACCATGTATTCACCCTCGTTTTCGAAGGCGATAATGCGTTTGTTAATGCCGATCATATTCGCCGCCATGCCCACACAGCCATCCTTATGAGCGGCCAATGTATCCAGCAGATCCTGCGCCACAACCAGATCGTCTGCCGTGGCGGGCTCTGCCTTTTGAGCGAGAAAAACCTCGTCTTTGCATATTTCACGAACCATGATTGCTCTCCTTATCCGTTCTTCGCCTGATAGTCAGCGCCCCAGGCCCACATGGCGTCCAGGAGCGGCTTCAGGCTGTAACCGGTCTCGGTGAGGGTATACTCCACTCGCGGCGGCACCTCGGCATAGACCTTGCGGGTCAGCAGTCCTTTCTCCTCCATGTCCCGGAGCTGGGCGGTCAGCACCTTCTGGGATACCGTGCCGATGGACTTTTTCAGTTCGCCGAAGCGCATGGTGCCGTCCATCAGATCCCGCAGGATCAGAACCTTCCATTTGTCCCCGATGAGCATCAAGGTCGTCTCTACCGGGCATGTAGGCAGTTCCATCGCAAGACCTCCAATCGTTTCTGTTTGGTAACTATAGCACAATATTGTGCTTACTTTACAATTGATACTTTTGCCATTATTCTAAAGCTAAGCAAGGTACAAGTCAAGCTGTAAAAAACTTTGGAGGTTCTATTATGGAAAAAGTTGTTGAATTTCTGACTGCCAACCCCGTTCAGTATCTGGCCACTGTGGGCCGCGACGGAAAGGCCAAGTGCCGCCCCTTTATGTTCTGCTTTGAGCAGGACGGCAAGCTGTGGTTCTGCACCAACAACCAGAAGGATGTCTACAAGGATATGCAGGCCAACCCCTATGTGGAGGTTTCCGTGTCCAGCCCCAGCTATGCCTGGATCCGCCTGCACGGCAAGGCCGTGTTTG
>JBJEQT010000164.1:0-1661 GCA_051881895.1 Oscillospiraceae bacterium | reverse complement strand
ATTCTTCCCCAAGATCGCTGCTGAATCGGTGGATAACGTTAGTAAAAGCCAGGGAAACGCCTACAAAAAGCTCCTTGTTCTCTTTGATCACGGGATCCAGCTGTTCCTTGTCAAAGAAGCTGTAATCATACAGCCCCATATACTTGCTGCCGATCAGATGGTCGAACGTCCAGTCTCTTTTGATTTCCGTGGGCGCTTCGGCAAAGTGATCAAAAAAAACTTCCTGATAATATTTCACTTTCTTTCTTGCTTCCGGATACATAAGTTCAAGCGGTACATCCTGATTGATTTCAAAAAGATCCATCTTTCGATCCTTCTCTGCAGCCTCTTCCAGCTCCGCATCACTGTAAAAGGAAAGAATATAAAAATAAAGGTCCTTTTTGTCCTCAAAATACTGATAAAAGCTTCCCGTCGGAATATTCATGGATTTGATCAGGTGGTTTATGCTGATATTCTGGTACGGCGCTTTTGAAAACTCCTCCATGGCCACATCAATAATATGATTTCTTTTCTTCTCCGGAAGGTTAAAAAAAGTTTGTTTCGGCATTGGTGAATCTCCTTTTCTATCTTCTGTCAACACAAGCTGTGTCTATTGGGCAAATTCTCTATCCCTCGAAACCTGCCGGATTATTCGGAAAAAGCAGCAGGATAGAGGGATTTTTTAAACATCACGATTGTTATTTGGTAATATTGTCCAAAACGCATCCACAGACATTATACCATAAGAATCCAATTAGTCAAAGCGCTTCCAGAAAACTTACAGTAAAAATACACATGCAAAAAATGTACAGACTTGACAAGACAGTGAAATGTCGTATTATAAATGATATCCGGGCAAACGGCTGTTCTGCACAGATGAGCCGCTGCTATCTTTTCATATTCAGGAGGTCAAAGAAAATGAAAATTGTACTTCTGGAAGGCTTGGGCGTTTCGGACCAGATCATCGCTGAGCATGCGCGGAAACTGGAAAATATGGGCCACACCTTCCTGGCTTATTCCAAAGATACCGACCCACAGGTTCAGGCCCAAAGGAGCCGGGACGCGGATGTGATCATGCTGGCCAATATGCCGCTGGATGTTTCTGTGCTGGACGCCGATCCCGCCTTAAAATTTATCGACGTAGCCTTTACCGGTGTTGATCATATTCCAGTAGCGGAAGCGAAAAAACGGGGCATTGCCATAAGCAACGCTTCCGGTTACGCAACCCAGGCTGTTGCGGAGCTGTGCATCAGCTTTATGATCCAGCTTCTTCGAAATGTAGGGAAAACAGAAGAACGCTGCCGGAACCAGGGGACCAAAGACGGCCTGATCGGCAATCTTCTGTGTGGTAAAACCGTTGGCATTGTAGGCGCCGGTGCCATTGGAAAAAAAGTAGCCGCGCTCTGTAAAGCTTTTGGCTGTTCTGTGATCGCTTATAACCGCAGCACCGTTACCGACCCGGCGATTGACCGCCAGGTATCTTTGGAGGAACTGCTGAAGCAGGCTGATATTGTATCTCTGCACTGTCCTTTAACCGCTGAAACCAAAGGACTCATCGGAAAACAACAGCTGAATTGGATGAAGAAGCAGGCTCTTCTCATCAATACCGCCCGGGGCGGTGTAGTAGATTCCTGCGCTTTGGCGGAAGCTTTGAAAAATGGAAGGATTGCCGGCGCTGCCTG
>JBJEQT010000163.1:0-7122 GCA_051881895.1 Oscillospiraceae bacterium | reverse complement strand
TATGAAATCCACCGGCTGGAAGAATTGATCCCCATTCTTTCGGAAAAACAAGGCTCTGTCTTAGAAACAAATAATAAAAATTATCTGTCTCTTTGAAAAATTCGACAGAAAACGATTGACAACGCCTCCGCGGGGCGATATAGTTAATAGGTATTCTGCGGAATATGTCATAAGGGAGTAGTCTGCTTGAGAAAATTCAAGTGGTTGAGCCAACATCATGGTGCGGCAAGCGGCCGTCATCTGGTTTAATCGTAAAAGACAAGACTTATGCACTGTAAAAAGTGCATAAGTCTTTTTTTATCGGTTTTCCTTCCGGCATACTCCGGACAAAAAATCTGAAGGAGGATCCTTATGATCTTATCTGTTCTCATCTACCTGGTGCTGGCGGCGGCCATTGTGACCCTTTCCATGAAACTGTCCGATTATGTTGACCTGCTGGACAAAACCACGGATATTTCCGGTGCGTTTCTCGGCGGCGTTATGCTGGCGGCTGTCACCTCTTTGCCGGAGCTGCTGACCACCATTTCTTCCGTCCTGTTTGTAAAACAGCCGGATCTGGTCATGGGCAATATTCTGGGCAGCAACCTGTTCAATTTAACCGTTCTCGGCGCGCTGATGGTGATCGGTGTGAAACGCTTCTCCAAAGGCAGAATCTCTGTCAGCCACCGTCAGACCGTTTACTGTATCAGTTTGATCTCCGCCGTACTGCTGCTAAACCTGTTTATCAAAATTGATTTTAACATCCTGAGTATCTCTGTTATTTCCATTCTGATCATGATCGTCTATATTCTGTCTGTTAAAACCATGTCCGGTGCGGAAAGCAGCGGGGATGACGAGGAAGTTCACACCGATCTGACACCAAAGCAGCTGTTCACCCGCTTTGGGATTTGCAGCGTACTGCTGATCACCGTCAGCATCCTGATCACCTATGCGACGGATCGGATCGCTGTAGAATTTGACTTGGGAAGAACCTTCGCCGGCGCTCTGCTTCTGGCTACCGCTACCTCTCTGCCGGAACTGGTTTCCGCCAGCACCCTGCTGAGAAAAAACAACGTAAACGCCATGGTAGGGGATATTGTAGGCTCCAACCTGTTTAACTTCACGATACTGGTGGTTGCGGACATTTTCATGCTGAACCAATCCATCTACACCATGAACCAAGAGGCTGTGCTTCTGCTGTCCATCGGCTGTGTCAGCACCATCGCCATTACCACAGCCATCACTGTAAAATGCAGCAAAAGCAATGCTGTAAGCAGATGGAAAAATGTGCTTTACCTGCTCTGCGGCATCATCTGCGCCGCCGGCTATCCTATGTTTCTCGCTTTTTCCCGCTAAATAGGCTTTGGCCAATCCCGCAACGCCGCAATTCGCGGCGTTTTTTATACTTTCTGTCATTTTGACGAAACCTGGCGATTTGCCTGGATAAAGCAACAAAAAATGTTATTTCTGCGCCATTTTCCCTGCTTTTTTGTAAAGAAAAATACCAATTTTCTTTGGTTTTTACTGGATTTTCCTTGGCGTTAATATGTAAAAAGCCATCTGAGACATATGCAATTCGCCTAAATCTCAGGATAATGTTTGAATAATCTGTTTCCAATGATATTTCCTGTGTTTTATTGTGATAAGTTGAGAGATGAAAGATGCTATTTGTTGTTATTTTATACAGTTAATATCGAAATGTTATGGTTATTATATCCATTGCCTTTGTGCAAGTTGTATGTTATTTCGCATAATAGTATCATTAAACACAATTTCAGCTGTTGCGAATTGTAGGGATATAGACAGATTGCACAATTCATGTTATAATGTAGACAAATCCATCACATGAGGAGGAATTATTGTGAGTGTATTAGAAAACATTGTTTCCAACGTCAATAGCTTCCTGTGGGACTTCTTCCTGCTGTTTGCTCTCGTTGGTACAGGCGTATGGTTCACCATCCGCACCAAAGGCGTTCAGGTTCGTTACTTCACCAAAGGTTTTAAACAGGTGTTCGGCAACATCAATCTGAACGGTGAAAAGGCCGGCAAAGAAGGTATGTCTTCCTTCCAGGCTCTGGCTACTTCCATTGCTGCACAGGTAGGTACTGGTAACCTGGCCGGTGCTGCTACCGCTATCGCATCCGGCGGTCTGGGTGCAATCTTCTGGATGTGGGTATCCGCATTCTTTGGTATGGCTACTAACTTCGTAGAGGCAACTCTGGCTCAGAAATACAAAACCGTTGGTGACGACGGTTCCGTAGTAGGCGGTCCTGTTTACTACATTCGCGCCGCTTACAAAGGCACCTTTGGTAAGGTTCTGGCTGGCGCATTCTCTGTTTTCATCATCCTGGCTCTTGGCTTTATCGGTAACATGGTACAGTCCAACTCCATCGGTGATGCATTCAAAACCGCTTTCAATATCAACCCACTGATTGTCGGCGTTATCGTTGCCGCTCTGGCTTTCTTCATCTTCCTGGGTGGTATCGGTTCTATCGCTTCCGTTACTGAGAAAATCGTTCCGATTATGGCAGCCTTCTATCTGCTGGGCGGTCTGATCATCATCGTTCTGAACATTGGCAACCTGCCACATGCCATCTCTTCCATCTTCGTAGGCGCTTTCTCCCGTCAGGCTATCTTCGGCGGCGCTGTTGGTACAACGGTACAGCTGGCAATCCGTTATGGTGTTGCTCGTGGTCTGTTCTCCAATGAAGCTGGTATGGGTTCTACCCCACACTCCCACGCTCTTGCAAAAGTAAATCACCCATGTGAACAGGGTTGCACCGCTCTGATGGGCGTATTCATCGATACCTTCGTTGTTCTGACCATGACCGCTCTGGTTATCGGCTGCACCGGCGTTCTTGACGGCGAAAAAATGACTGGTATTTCCCTGACTCAGGCTGCTTTCAATAAAGGTCTGGGCTTCCTGGGCGCTCCATTCATCGCTATCTGCATGTTCTTCTTCGCCTTCTCTACCATCGTTGGCTGGTACTTCTTCGGCGAACAGAATATCCGTTACCTGTTCGGTTCCAAAGCTGTTAAACCTTATGCTGTTATCGTATGTGCTTTCATCGTTCTGGGTTCTGCCCTGAAAGTTGACTTCGTATGGGCTCTGTCCGATATGTTCAACGGTTTGATGGTAATCCCGAACCTGCTCGGTCTGCTGGCTCTGACCAAAGTTGCTGTTGATCTGCTCAATGACTTTGAAAAACAGCCTGCTAAACAGAAATAGTACTTACATTTTATCAGATATCTTCTAGATAAAATACTCTTCTTACTCACAAAAAGAAAGACGGCGCCGAAGCGCCGTCTTTCTTTTGCGTTCTTTTTTTGCCGCATCCGCCATAAGTATCAGTATCTCTTTGGAAAGGCGGAATGTTATGTATTGTGCTGCAACTCCTTTGCTGTCCTTGGACGGCGGCCGGATACTTTTAAAACTGGAAGGCTTTCATCCCACAGGAACACTAAAGGATCGGATCATTTTTCCTATGATACAGGCGGCAAAAGCGCAAGGTAGAACCTTTTTGCTTGCGGATTGGGGGCCTTTTGCTTTAAGCGCAGCCTGGGCCTGCCAAAGCTTGGGCCAAAAGCTGGAGTGCTTTTTTCCGGAGGATGCCCCCTCTTGTTTTGTGGAACAGATTCAGGCTTTGTCTGTCCCGATTCATTGGAAAAAATCCTCTTTAGACGATCTTCGCTTGCAAGTAACGGAGCTTGCTGCTGATCCGGATCAATATCAGATTTTGGATCCATGGACAGACCCGGAAAATCCCATGGCTTACTGTGACTCACTGGCAGAGGAGCTTTGGAGGCAAAGCAACGGCTCCCTTTCTGCCATTGTTTGCGGCACTGAAACCTGCGGCTGCCTCATGGGCTGCGCAACCGGCTTAAAAATAAAGAATCCGGATATTTTAGCAGTCGCTTCCCCCATTCACAACGATTTTTATGGAAACTGTGATCCTTTGGGCGCAGCCGACCCGGAATTGTATGTGCCGCAGCTCTGTGACCTGCTGTCCTACTGTTCCCCGGAGGACGCCTGCCGACAGCAGCAGTGGTTGATGAAACAAAAGGGCATCCTTTGCGGGAAAATCGGAGGAGCCGCTCTCCACGCCGCCAGAGAGCTGGAGAAACAGCTTGAAGGACCTATCGTGGTAATCCTTCCCTCCCGATACACGTGCTATTAACCGCATTTCATGGTATAATATCTCCATCGAAATTTAATTTGAGGAGGCAATGTACCATGAAACAACGCCTGTTGGCCTCTCTTTTGATCGCTTTGTTGCTTGTAGGGTGCGCGCCCCGTCCTCAGATTCCAAGCCAAAGCATGGACGCCTCCCCTCCCCAGGAATCGCATCAGGAAGTCCTGCCGCAGAGCGAAGAGAAACCTTCTGTTACCGTGGATGGTGTGGAGAATGCGCTTCTGATGGACGGGGACGAAAATACTTCCGTTGATTTTCCCAACGGAGGAATCATAAAAATCGCTTTAACTGGCACCGAAAGCTTTGACCGAATCCGGCTGCAAGGATTGACGGAGAAAAGCTCTGTGGTCATCGCCGGGGAAAGCGGCGAATTTTACCGCCAAGATTTGAGCGGCAGTGACCGATGGTGCTATATAGGCAGACAAACAGGCGGGGAATTGGCTATCACCCTACCCGAAGGAAGCTGTTTAGCCGAGATATCCCTGTCAAAAGCCCCTGAGGGCTATTCCGGACGTTTGTCTGCCTATCTACCTATTTCATCCTTCACAGAAAATATGCTTACTGACGCCTCAATAAGCGGCCTTGACGAGCTTACCGTCAATACTGCCTGCTACTGGCTGGCAGATGGCTCTTTGGAAATCCACAGCGGTTTAGCAGATCTGTTTTCCCAGCTTCATCAACAGGTGACTGATTTGGATCTATACTGTACCATCAATCCAAAACGCGGCGGCGCAGCAGCTATCAGTACAGAACAGCAGCGAAAAATTCTGATTGATAACATTCTGGATTTCTGTACGGAAGAGCAGTTATCCGGCGTGGATATTGACTGGGAATTTCCGGCGGAAAACCAGTGGGAAGCATTCAGCGATTTTATTACAGAACTGAGTCAAGCTCTTAAATCCGCTGATTTGAAGCTCTCTCTGGCCTTTTACCCAGATGACATCCATCTATCCTCGGAAGCCATCGAAGCCGTTTCCAAGGTCAATGTGATGGCTTACGATCAATTTGATGAGGAAGGCCGTCACTCCACCTATTCCTGCGCGCAAAAATCCGTTGATTATTTTCTGAAAATGGGATTTGAGCCAGGACAATTGTCTTTGGGAATCCCCGCTTATGGCCGGCCTTTGTCTGGAGAGGCTCAGTGGCCGCTCTATTCTGAGTATGCCGCTGACTTATCCAGCGGGACCAATCAAATCGGGGATTTTTACTTCAATTCTCCGCAATTGGCCCAGGATAAAACGGCTTTTGCGGCTGCCGAACAACTTTACGGTGTATTTTTGTACCATTTAGGCTGTGACGTACCCGGAAAAAACGAATCTTCCTTGTTAAAAGCTGTGGAGCAGGCACTTTTCTAAAACAGTACAACATTTTCAGAAACAAAAAAGGCTCTTCGCCGCGGCGAAGAGCCTTTTTTTTATTTCAGATTAGAAAAGGTGGCAGTTAATGAATACAGATGCAAATACGATAGCAACCATAGACAGCAGTTTGATCAGAATGTTGATTGCCGGACCGGAGGTATCTTTGAATGGGTCACCTACGGTGTCGCCAACAACAGCAGCTTTATGGTTGTCAGAACCTTTGCCACCAAAGTTGCCTGCTTCGATGTGTTTCTTCGCATTGTCCCAAGCACCACCGGAGTTAGACATCATAGCTGCCAGTACAAAGCCGCAGGCAGTTGCGCCAGCCAGCATACCAGCAACACCGCTTACACCCAGTACAATACCAACAATAATTGGAACAGCGATTGCCAGGACAGCTGGAACAACCATTTCATGGAGAGCGGATTTGGTGCACAGGTCTACGCAGGATTTGTAGTCAGGTTCGTCGGTACCTTCCATCAGACCAGGGATGGTTTTGAACTGACGGCGTACTTCAACCACGATAGACTGAGCGGCACGGCCGACAGATTCCATCGTGAATGCAGAGAAGAGGAATGGCAGCATAGCGCCGACCATTACACCAATAAGTACAGGTGGGTTCATGATGGACAGGTCAAAGCTGAAGTCAGGAGCCAGCAGATGAACCTGATCAATGAAGGAAGCGATCAAAGCCAGTGCGGTCAAAGCTGCGGAACCAAGAGCGAAACCTTTACCGGTAGCAGCAGTGGTGTTGCCCAGAGAGTCCAGAGCGTCGGTTCTGTTACGAACATCTTCGCCCAGACCGGACATCTCAGCGATACCGCCTGCGTTATCAGCAACTGGACCGTAAGCGTCAGTAGCCAAGGTGATGCCCAGAGTAGAGAGCATACCAACAGCGGCCATAGCTACGCCGTACAGACCCATGCTTACATTGCCGGTACCGCCGCAAACCAGGAAGCTGATCATTACAGCGATCGCAACGATGATAACTGGCATAGCGGTGGATTTCATACCCAAAGCCAGACCGTTGATCATCAGGGTAGCAGCGCCGGTCTCAGAAGAAGAAGCCAAAGCTCTGGTTGGTTTGTAGGAGTCAGAAGTGTAGTATTCGGTAGCGTGACCGATCAAAATACCAGCCAGCAAACCAGCGATAATGGCGATAAAGATCGGCATGCCCATGCCAGTGAGCTGGCACAGAACGAAGGCAGCAATAACAACGATTACAGAAGCAATATTGGTGCCTTTGTGCAGAGAGCCCAGCAGTTTTTTCTGATCAGCGCCTTCTTCGGTCTTAACAAAGAAAGTACCAATGATGGAAGCGAAAATACCGATAGCGGACAGAGCCATTGGCAGCATCATACCATTGAAGCCCAGACCAGCGGATACACCCAGAGCCATTGCGGACAGACGAGCGCCGCCATAGGATTCAAACAGGTCAGCACCCATACCGGCAACGTCACCTACGTTGT
Organism: Oscillospiraceae bacterium; assembly: GCA_051881895.1. GTDB lineage: Bacteria > Bacillota > Clostridia > Oscillospirales > Ruminococcaceae > UBA3818. The sequence continues at coordinate 123 of JBJEQT010000163.1, read as the reverse complement.
CGCCTACGTTGTCGGCGATAACAGCAGGGTTACGAGGGTCATCTTCTGGAATACCAGCTTCAACTTTACCAACCAGGTCAGCGCCTACGTCAGCAGCTTTGGTAAAGATACCGCCGCCTACAC
>JBJEQT010000162.1:0-7127 GCA_051881895.1 Oscillospiraceae bacterium | reverse complement strand
CAGATCAGCATCTTCGTAGGTGGTGGACAGAGCTTTCGCAACAGCCTCGTCGAAGTAAACGTTAACGGTGGTCTTCGCAACGTTCTTTACAGAGTACCAAACGGGGGAATCACCGAAGTAGATCTCAGCGTATTTGATGGCTTTCTCCAGAACCAGGCGAGCCTCAACGTTGATATCGTCGGTGTAATCGTCGTAGGAAGCACCCTCTTTGCCGTCATGAGCGTCAGCCAGGTCAACATAAACCTGAGCTTCGCCATAAGCGTCAACGTCTTTGGCACCGGCGCAAACTTCAGCCCACTGCTGAGCGATAGAAACAACCGCAGAAGCTACGGTGAATTTCTTGTCTCTCTTCAGAGTGATGGTCCAGTCCGCAGAGGTCTTAGAGGTGGTGTAGGTGGTGTTGGTCTCTACTTTTACTTTGTAGACGCCGTTTTGTTTCACGATGGAGTAAGCTTTGATCATCTTGTCGCCAGACTCTTTGATGGAGACAGACAGATGTTTCGCAACTTCGCCGTCGGTCAGCATACCGGAATCATCGTTCTCATCCAGGATGGTGTAGTAGTAGGTAGCGCCGGGTTTGTCGGGAGCCGCATCAGCAGCGGGTTTCTCCAGATCGCCGAAGCCCAGTTCATAAGTTTTGTCAGCATTGTCAACGCCTTCAGAACCGGTAGCAGTCTCGGGTTTCGCAACTTCAGCCGCGAAAGCAACCACAGACAGGCTCAGAACCATCAGTACGGACAGTACCAGAGCAAGTACTTTTTTCATGGTAAAATTTCCTCCTAAATAATATTCAGTATCCAACCGGTGCCATCAAAGCAACTCTCCCTTACCTGACAGCAGAGGTATCTTGGATCTGTAACCATAATATAACACAGTCGAATCATTTTGTAAATACTTTGTAATAACTTTTTTTATTTTTTTCATAATTTTTATCCAGAACCCAGAAAAAACGGGGCTCTTTTCCAATATTTCCAGCCGAAACCGGAAAACTATCCCTAGTATAGCACGGTACGCAAGGAATATGCAACAAACCGGGGGCAAACGGCCTGCCGCGGGAAAGACGCACCAAAAGGGAAGAAACTGCTTATAATGGAACAGGCCGTGCCGGAATTTGGGCGCTTTTTCTGTCACAAACAGACTTTTTCTTTGGAAATCCCCCTTTTTTCGGCACACCTTTCTTGAAACAGGAGTACGGATCGACTATAATAAAAAGGAATATGGAGAAATCCGGCTCCTGCTTTTGGCAAACCTTTGAAAACGGAGATGAAACCATGAGAGAGATTTATCTGGATAACAGCGCCACCACGCGGGTGGCGGAACCGGCGGCGAAAGCGATTTATGAAATGCTGGTATCCTGTTACGGCAATCCCTCCTCGCTGCATCACAAAGGGCTGGAAGCGGAAAACCGGATCACGGCGGCAAGAAAATCGCTGGCGAGGCTTTTGGATTGTGACCCGGCGGAAATCACCTTTACCTCCGGCGGGACGGAAGCCAACAACCTGGCGCTGCTGGGTACGGCGGAGGCCCGGGCCCGGAAAGGAAAACGGATCGTTACCACCGCGTTTGAACACTCTTCGGTAGAAGCGGCCGCGGACCGGCTGGAACAGTTGGGCTGGGAGGTCGTCCGGGTGAAGCCGGATGTGGCGGGCCATATCGACCCGCAGGAAGTGCTCGCGGCGGTAGACGGCTCGACAGTGCTGGTGTCCTGCATGTGCGTCAACAATGAGGTGGGAACGATCCTGCCCATCGGGCAGATCGTCAAAGGCGTTCGGCGCAAAAACCCCGGCACGCTCGTCCACTGCGACTGCGTACAGGCGCTTGGCAAGCTGCCTTTGTCCATGCGGCGGCTGGATTTGGATTTGGCGACGGTGAGCGCGCACAAAATCTATGGGCCGAAAGGCTCCGGCGCCTTGTACGTGCGCCGGGGCGTGTGGGTACTGCCCAGGCAGCTGGGCGGCGAGCAGGAAAGGAAGCTGCGCCCGGGCACCGAGGCGGCGGCGCTGATCGTGGGATTTGGCGCGGCGGCGGACCTGGCGCAGGAACATCTGCAGGAGGACGCACGGCGGATCGCGGATTTGAATCAGGAAATGCGCTGCCGGCTGATGACGATTCCGCAGGTGGTGATCAATTCCCCGGCGGACGCGCTGCCGGCGGTGATGAACATCAGCGTGCCGGGGTACCGGTCGGAGACGATGATGCACTTTTTGGAGGAAAGGGGCATTTCGGTGTCCAGCGGGTCGGCCTGCTCCAAAGGGGCGAAAAGCCATGTACTGTCCGCCATGGGGCTGGACCAGTCGCTTATCGACAGCGCGCTGCGGATAAGCTTTGGGCGGTACAACACCAAAGAGGACGTGGAGGATTTCGTCTTGGCTTTGCGGGAAGGGATCTGTACGCTGGCCCATCGATAAGGGATACAAAGCGTGCGTTTATATAATAAGGTATGAAGGAGCGTCAGGATGAAGGAAATCATACTGATCAAAACGGGAGAAATCGCACTGAAGGGACTGAATAAGTCTTCTTTTGAGGATGTGCTGGTGAAAAACACAAAGTGGCGGCTGCACAGCCTGGGAGCGTTCAAGTTCCGCAAGGCGCAGTCCACGATTTACTGCGAGCCCCAGTCGGACGATATCGACCTGGACGAAGCCTGCCGGCGGGTATCCCACGTGTTCGGCATCGCGGCGTTCAGCCGGGCGCGGGTGGCCGCCAAGGATTTTGAAGATATCTGTGCGAATACGCTGGATTTTCTGGGCGAGGAGCTGGAATACGCAGCTACCTTTAAAGTAGAGGCCAAGCGGGCGGACAAATCCTTCCCTATGAAGTCTCCGGAAATCTGCCGGGAGCTGGGCGGCCGGATTTTGGAACGGTACCATCATTTGAAGGTGGATGTGGAGCATCCGGACGTGCTGGTGATGGTGGAGATCCGGGAGACGGCGGCCTACATCCACGGCAAGCAGCTGCCGGGCGCGGGGGGGATCCCCATCGGCACTTCCGGCAAGGCCGCGATACTGATTTCCGGCGGCATTGACAGCCCGGTAGCCGGATACATGATGGCCAAACGGGGGTTGGAACTTTGCGGCGTGCATTTTGCAAGTCCGCCCTATACCAGCGAGCGGGCGAAGCAGAAAGTCATCTCTCTGATGGAGAAAATGGCCGAGTACTGCGGCCGGATGAAGCTTTTTGTGGTTCCGTTCACTGAAATTCAGGAGCAGATCCGGGACAAATGCCCGGAGGAGTTGTTTACCATCATCATGCGGCGGTTTATGATGCGCATTGCCGACCAGGTGGCCCGCAGGCAGGACTGCGGGGCGCTGATCACCGGCGAGAGCGTGGGGCAGGTGGCCAGCCAGACGGTCAAAGCCATTGCCTGTACCGATATTGTCACCGATCTGCCGGTGTTCCGGCCGGTCATTGGAATGGACAAGCGGGAGATCATCGCCATCGCCAATGAGATCGACACCTTTGAAACGTCCATTTTGCCGTACGAGGACTGCTGTACGGTATTTACACCCAAGCATCCGCGTACCCGTCCCCGCCTGGATTTGGTCGAGGCGGCGGAGCAGGCGCTGGAAGCGGACAAGCTGATCGCGCAGGCGATCGCGGGGATAGAACTGGTTGAGATAAAAAGATAAGGACCGGTTTTGAAAACAAGTGAGGAGAATGTGGGATGAAGCTGGACATCATTTTTGCCGGCGCGGCGAAAGATGAGCAGCAGGTGGCTCTGCTGCTGGACTTGCTGGCTCCGCTGGAGATTGACAAGCACACGGTGACCGAAGCAAAATCGGAGCGGAAAGCGCTGGAAAGCGCGTTGGTCACGGCCCTGCGCCGCAGCGATGTGGTCCTTTTGGTCGGCGGACTGGGCAGCGGAAAAACAGATTTTACCACTGCTTTATTGTGCGAGGGGCTGGGGCTTCGGGAAGAAATCTGCCCCGCGGCGCTGGAGCAGATGAAAAAACGCTACAAAATAGAGGAAGAAGCCCTGTCCAAAGAGGACCTTCTGAAAGTGAAGATCCCGGCGGGCGCCCATCCGTTTTTGAACCGCTGGGGGGATTGCCCCGGCTATGCGCTGGTAGCGGAGGATCAATGCATCGCCGCCCTGCCGGCCGGAGCCGCGGAACTGGCCGCCATGGCCGAGGAAAAGCTGCTGCCGTATCTGCAGAAAATCTACTCTGCCCATTCCCAGCCGGTGGAAGGGGGCGCGTTCGGCATTTCGCTGGAGCAGGCGTCCCGCAAGCTTGACCCGGCCAGAGAACTGGCGAAGGTCGTGGTGAAAAAAGAAGGAATCGGCCTTTTCATCCGCATTTTGCCGGACGGGGAGAAAAACAACACCGAAACCGCTGCGGGGCTGGTGAAAAGCGCGCTGGGGGGCTGCTTCTTCCAGGGCGCTTCGGTGGCGTCCGCCTTTTCGGCTGCGGCCTCCGGAGCCGAAATCACAGCGGCTGCCGCGGAGCAGGAAGGCCGTGATGAAATCCGCAGATTGCTGGAGCGGGTTTCTGATACGGGACGGGAGATCCCACAGATGGAGGTGGGGCGCAAAAACGCCAAGGCCACCGGCATCCCACGGCGGATTGTAAAAAAATCCAAAGGGGTTTCCCCTTTGTTGGCAGTACATATGGCCCGCAGCGCCAGAGAACGGTTCGGCGCGGTCATCGGTATCGGCATAACCGGCTTTCGCTCTGCCGGCCGGCACAGCGACGTGGCTTACGCGGCGCTGTGTGACCGGGACAAAGCGTGGGTGGCGCGTATTCTGGTGCCGGAAGAACGGTTGAATTTTGATATGGAGCTGGCGGCCACGGCGGCTCTGGATATGGCGCGCCGGTACGCGCAGGCGGACGGGGCTTTCCTTTCCGGCGGTCAGGAATTGCTGACCGCGTTGTCTGGAAAGATCAGTGAGGAGCGAACCTGTACCTTTGCCCCCGACGGAACGGCGGTCTGGCGTTTGGCTGGCGAAGAGGCGCCGGTTAAGGAAAAAACGGGCAAAGCCCACAGGGAAAAGAAAAAGTCCCGCCCGGCGGCAGCGGCGGGAAAGGTGGTATTGGCCCTGCTTTTGTCGGCGGTGCTGCTGATTGCCGGCGCAGTGGGATCGTTTTATTGGCAGGCGTATCGTTCCGGGCAGCTGCGCGCTGCCATGCTGCATCTGTATCAGACCGGCGGCGATACGGTGCCGGATGGATATCCGGCGGAATATGACCGGCAGTTTACGCTTTTATGGGAGCAAAACGAGGATATCGTCGGCTGGCTGAGTGTGCCAGACACCGATTTCTCTTTCCCGGTGGTACAGGGAAAGGACAATACCTTTTATTCTCTGCGCAATTTCAAAAAAGAACCCAGCTTGTACGGAACGGCATTTGTAAACGCGCCGTCCAGCCTGCGGGAAGACGCCAATGTCACGCTGTACGGCAATCATATGGACGACGGGCAGATGTTCTCCCAGCTGGATAACTACCGCAAACTTACTTACTATCGGGAGCATCCGATCCTTTCCTTTGACACGGTTTACGGAGCCGGAAACTATAAGGTGTGCGCCGTGTTTGTCGCTGACCCGGCGGAGGATGGGTGCTTTGATTATGAAACCTTCCAGAATCCAGAGGACACGGAGCAGTGGGAAGCGATGGTCGAGGAGATGGAAGCCCGCAGCCTGATTTGCACCCCAGTGGAGATCCGGGAGGGGGATAAGCTGCTGACCCTGTCCACGGAGGCGGAAGATTTTGACGGCGCCCGTCTGGTTGTCGTCGCCCGCCAGACCCGCAGCGGGGAAGTGAAAACCGTGGATGCGGACGAGGCGGTCTATAACGCACAGCCGGTGCTGCCCGAACGGATGCAGCAGAGCGAGGGAGACATTCCCGCGCCGGATAAAGAGGACAACCGGCCGGTTGCGGAGAGCAAAGAGGAGTTTTCCTCTTCCTCCCAAAGCGCCGCTGTTGCTTCCAGTTCTTCCGAGGAGAGCTCGTCTGAGCAGGAGGAAAGTTCGTCCTCCGGCCAAAGCGAGGCGTCTTCCTCTTCTGTCAGCAGCCAGCCTCCGGTTTCCAGCCAGATCAGCAGTCAGCCGTCCTCTTCGGCGCCGCCGGTGATATCCAGCGCGGCGTCCTCCGAGTCGGAACCGCCGGAGGTCGGGCTGGATGAATCCACCTTGTCCGAATCGTCTTCTTCGTCTTCACAGGCGAGCCAGAGTACGCCGGGCAAACCGCCGAGCAGCAGTTCTTCTGGATCTTCCAGTTCTTCCGGCTCCAGCAGTTCCAGCAGTTCCGGAAGCTCTGGCAGTTCTGGTAGTTCCAGTGGAAGCAGCGGGTCCTCCACACCGTCTGCAGGGGAGACGTTCCGCGTCAACGGCAAAGATTACGACGCATATGATGCGGTGTGCCGCGTGGTGGCGGCAGAACTTGGAAATGGAAATTATGAGTCGATCAAGGCGCAGGCTGTGGCGACCTACACGCTGCTTTACAAACGCAATCAGAGCGGGAACTATCCTACCGGCCTGAGCCTGGGAACGCCGTCCAGCACGGTCAAGCAGGCGGTGAAAGAAGTATGGGGCGAGGCCCTTTACGCCAACGGACGGCTGATGGATGTGTTTTACTTCTCTATTTCCGCCGGCCGGACCAATGAGCCGCAGGATGTTTGGGGCTCTTCGGTAGCGGGTTATGGCTCGGTGGACAGCTCTTGGGACGAAAATGTTTCCAGCGCGTTCCAGCGCTCGGTGAGCATCAGCAAGGAAAAAGTGATCGACCGGGTGTGGGAATATCTGGGCATTGATTTGAGCGAGGTGCCGGTGGAAGATTGGTTCACGGTCGAATCCTATACCAGCGGCGGATATAACGGCAAAATGACGGTGGGAGGATATGGGACGGTGCAGAAAAGCGGCAGTTCCGCCTTCCGGACCGGCGCGGCGATCACCGGGCGTATTCTGCGGGAAAATGTGCTGAATCTTCGTTCGGCCTGCTTTACCTGGGAAGAGAGCGGAGACAGTATTGTCTTTACGACAAAAGGATATGGCCACGGTGTTGGGATGAGCCAGTGGGGAGCCGTTGAAATGGCGAAGCAGGGCTACAATTATGTAGAGATATTGGAACACTATTATCCTGGCGCCAGCGTAAAATAAAAAGAGCAGACCGGGCTTTGCGGTTGATTTGCCG
>JBJEQT010000161.1:0-1697 GCA_051881895.1 Oscillospiraceae bacterium | reverse complement strand
GTAAACATGGCTCATCACATCATGGCGCACCTCTTTTTCCCGCGCTTCGGCCACTTCGTAGTTGATATCGTCCTTATGCGCTTCCAATTCAGCAATCTGCTCATCGGTAATGGCAAGGCCCAGTTCTTTTTCCGCTTTGGCCAGCGCAATCCACAAACGGCGCCAGGTTTTGAATTTAAACTCCGCGGAAAACAGATACTGCATCTCCTTACTGGCGTAACGAGTGCTGAAGGGGCTTTCATAGTTCGTCCTCATGTCCTTGATTCCTCCATTCATCACAGCCGGCGTGCCGTCTTTTCCCGCCGGGCACAGTGTCCGGTCAGAAAAAAGGGCCGGTCGAGCCAGCCTCCCGCTTTTTTGAGATTTTTTGACAAAAAAACCTCTGCAAATGATGTCGGTATTATACCATAAATCCCTCCAGTGTGGCAATGCTTATTTTGCCTTTCATAAATGACAAAGCGCAAGGAATTTTAATAAAGCAGGCCTTTACAAGCACATTTGCTCCGGCATCTGCACCGATTCGAGAAAAGGAGTTGAGGATCTTGAGAAAATACAAAAAATTTTTTCGTGTACTTAGTGTTTCTCTTTTTACTCTCACCATTCCCCTTTTTGGCGCCATCGGCTATTTGGACCGTGCGCTGCCCGATTTTTACCACGGAGGGGATCTGACTTTGTTTTCTATTGCTTCCCGGCCATATATACAGGCCGACGAAACATTAGCCGTATACGGCGGCACCCAGGTATCCAGCGCCAAGTCCAACGCTGTGGTATTAAACCTGGAACTGTTTGGCTTCGTCCCGATTAAAACCGTAACGGTTCAGCAGGCTGATACCGTCCTGCTGGCGCCCTGCGGCACGCCTTTTGGCATTAAAATGTTTACCGATGGCGTATTGGTCGTGGGAATGAGTAATCTGGAAACGGACATGGGTTCTGCCAATCCCGCCAAAGACGCCGGCCTAGAAATCGGCGATATCCTTTGTACGCTGGATGGGCAGAAAGTAACTTCCAATGAAGATGTGTCGCGCATTGTTTCCGCTTCCGGCGGCAGACAAATCGCATGCACCTATCGCCGTGACGGAGAATACCGCTCCACCTTTTTAACGCCGCTGCAAAGCCGCGCCGGGACAACCTATCGGATTGGGATTTGGGTCCGGGATTCCACCGCCGGCATCGGGACGCTTACCTACTGCAATGTTTCCGAGAAGACTTTCGCCGGTCTGGGGCACGGTGTATGCGATGTTGACACCGGTAAATTAATGCCTTTGATGAGCGGCGAGATCGTCGACGTTTCCATTAACGAGATCGTCAAGGGCAAACCGGGAAGCCCCGGAGAGCTGAGGGGCATTTTCCTCGAAAACTCCCTTTTAGGGGAACTGACCGATAATCGTGAAACCGGTGTTTTTGGAAATTTAAAGGTCGACTGCTCCGGCCTTTCTGAAATTCCTGCGGCTTTCAGCCAGGAGGTCATGGAAGGCCCCGCTCAAATTCTGACGACCATTTCGGGCAATACGCCGCAGCTTTTTGATATTGTCATCGACAAAGTTTCCTTCAGCCAAAACAATCTCTCCAAAAATCTGGTCATTCGCATCACAGACCCTGTTCTTTTGGAAAAAACCGGCGGTATCATTCAGGGAATGTCAGGCTCCCCTATCATTCAGAACGGCAAACTGGTGGGCGCTGTCACTCATGTTTTGGTG
>JBJEQT010000160.1:0-7173 GCA_051881895.1 Oscillospiraceae bacterium | reverse complement strand
CACCACTATGCCATCGTGGACGAGGTGGACTCTATCCTGATCGATGAGGCCCGCACGCCTTTGATCATCTCCGGGCCCGGCGCCAAATCCACCGACCTGTATCAGATGACCGATCAGCTGGTCAAAAAGATGCGTTTTGTCAAAGTCAAGGAATTGGACGCCAAGGAAGAACACGACGATGTGGACGGAGACTATATCGTGGACGAAAAGGCCCGCACCGCCACCCTGACCCCGGCAGGTGTAAAAAAGGCCGAGGCATATTTCCAGATCGAAAATCTGATGGATATGGAGAACGCCACCTATCTGCACCATGTCAACCAGGCGATCAAGGCTTACGGCACCATGCGCCGGGATATCGACTATGTGGTCAAGGACGGGCAGGTGCTGATCGTTGACGAGTTCACCGGACGTATTATGATGGGGCGCCGGTACAACGAAGGCCTGCATCAGGCCATCGAGGCCAAAGAGGGCGTCAGCATCCAGAAAGAATCCCAAACGCTGGCCACCATCACGTTCCAGAACTATTTCCGCATGTATGACAAGCTGTCCGGTATGACCGGTACCGCTATGACCGAAGAAAGCGAGTTCCGGGAAATCTACGGGCTGGACGTCATCGAAATTCCCACCAACAAGCCGGTGCAGCGGGATGACCGCCCGGATGTGGTGTATAAAACCGAACAAGGCAAGTTCAACGCCGTGATCGACGACATCGCCGCCTGTCACGAAAAAGGGCAGCCGGTACTGGTGGGTACCATCTCCATCGAAAAATCGGAGCTTCTGTCCAAGATGCTGCGCCGCCGCGGCATCGCCCATGAAGTGCTCAACGCCAAATACCATGAAAAAGAAGCCCAGATCGTGGCGCAGGCCGGACATTTGGGCGCGGTGACCATTGCCACCAATATGGCGGGCCGTGGTACCGATATCGTGCTGGGCGGCAACGCGGAATACGCCGCCAAAGACCAGCTGCGCCGGGAAGGCATGACGGAGGAAATGATCCTGGAAGCCACCGGTTTCGGCGAAACCGACGACCAGGAAATCCTGGACGCCCGGGCCCGCTTTGCCCAGCTTTTGGAAAAATACAAAGAGGAATTCGCGCCTCAGGCCCAAAAGGTCAAAGAGGCGGGCGGATTGTATATCATCGGCACCGAGCGGCACGAATCCCGCCGGATCGACAACCAGCTGCGCGGACGTGCCGGCCGCCAGGGCGACCCCGGCGCCACCCGGTTCTACCTGTCGCTGGAAGATGATCTGATGCGGCTGTTCGGCGGCGAGCGGATCTTTAATATGATGGATTCCATCGGCCTGGACGAAAAGACCCCCATCGAAAACAAAATGCTGTCAAACGCCATCGAAAGCGCCCAGAGTAAGGTCGAAGGCCGCAACTTTGCCACCAGAAAACGGGTGCTGGAATACGACGATGTCATGAACAAGCAGCGCGAAACCATTTACGGCCAGCGGGCCAGCGTGTTAAACGGCGACAGCTTAAAAGATACCATCCTCAAGATGACCGAAAGCACCATCTCCGACGCGGTGGATCTTTTCCTGGCCAACGATGAAAACAAAGAAGACTGGAACCTCAAAGGACTGAAAGTCCATTTCGGCGGATGGCTGTGCTCCGACGAAGATTTTGTCTATGATGCCCAACAGCTGGACGAGGTCTCCAAATCGGATATTCGGGACACGCTGGTCAGCCGGGCGAAAGAACGGTATGAGAAGCGGGAGACAGAAATCGGCAGCGACCTGATGCGGGAGCTGGAACGGGTCGTCCTCTTGCGCAACGTGGATACCAAATGGATGGATCACATCGACGCCATGGATGAACTCAAGAGAGGCATCTCTCTGCAGGCCTATGCCCAGCGCGACCCGGTGGTAGAATACCGGATGGTCGGTTCCGATATGTTCGACGAAATGGTGCAGTCCATCAAAGAGGATACGGTAAAGATGATGCTCACCGTGCGCGTCAGCCGGGAAGCGCCCCGCCGCGAGCAGGTGGCCCAGCCGATGACGGCATCCGGCGGCTCTTCCGATGGGACGCTGAAAAAGGAGCCGGTAAAGGTCGGCAAAAAAGTGGGCCGCAACGACCCCTGTCCTTGCGGCAGCGGCAAAAAATACAAACACTGCTGCGGCAGATAAAAAAATCCGGGCCGATCGGCCCGGATTTTTTTGCGGCGTTGCCTGCCCCCAAAATACCTCTATTCGGTGCCTGGTAAGATATTTTTCCTGCGGGCTTTTCCCCTCTCTTCCAAAACAAGCAGGTCCTGTGGTATACTAAAATCAGAAAGGCGTGAAATCATGATTGAAATCAAAGAAGAACAAGAGCGCGCCATTTTGGTGGCGGTGGACACCAGAGCATATGACGTCGATATCTCGCTGAATGAGTTGGGTGAGCTGGCCGAAACTGCCGGCGCTGTTGTGCTGGGCAAAATCAGCCAGAAGCGCCCTGCCGTAGACAAAGCCACCTGCGTCGGAAGCGGCATGCTCGAACAGATCAAAAGCCAGGCCGCAGCGCTGGAGGCCAACCTCTTGATCTTTGACCATGAACTGACTGCCAGCCAGCTTCGCAACATCGAGGATGCGGTAGGCCTTGCCGTTGTGGACCGCACCACCCTGATTCTGGATATTTTCGCCCAGCGGGCACGCAGCCGGGAAGGCAAGCTGCAGGTGGAACTGGCCCAGCAGAAATACCGTCTGCCCCGGCTGATGGGCCAGGGAACCGCCCTGTCCCGGTTGGGCGGCGGCATTGGTACCCGCGGCCCCGGCGAAAGCAAGCTGGAAAGCGACCGGCGGCATATCCGGCGGCGGATCGAATCGCTGGAAGAGCAGCTGCGGGATCTGAAGCGGCAGCGCAGCACCCGCCGGGCCCGCCGCAAAAAGGACGGCGTGGTAACGGTGGCCATCGTCGGCTACACCAATGTGGGCAAATCCACCCTGCTCAACACCCTCACCGACGCGGGTGTGCTGGCGGAGGATAAGCTGTTTGCCACTCTGGACCCCACCGCCCGGGCACTGACCCTGCCGGACGGCCGCACCGTCATGCTCATTGACACAGTCGGCCTGGTACGGCGGCTGCCCCATCAGCTGGTAGAAGCGTTTCAGTCTACCCTGGAGGAAGCGGCGGACGCGGATCTTCTGCTTCATGTGTGCGATATTTCCAGCCCGGAGGCGGACGATCAGATCGAAGTGACCCGCCGTTTGCTGGATGAACTGGGCTGTGCCGATACGCCGGTGGTCACGGCGCTCAATAAGTGCGACCGGCTAAAAACCATGCCGGCAGCCATCGGCAGCGGGACGGTGCTGATCTCCGCCAGAACCGGATATGGTCTGGACCGGCTGCTGGATGCGCTGGCAAAGGCCCTGCCGCCCAGCCAGCTGCGGATGAAGCTGCTTTTGCCTTATGACAAAGCGGCCCTGGCCGCCGAAATTCGGGAAAGCGGCAAAATCTTCTCAGAGGAATATACCCCCGACGGTCTTTTGCTGGACGCGCTGGTCAGCACGCGGATCAGCTGGAAGCTGGAAGATTTACAGGCGGACGGCTGAAAGCCGCCGGCTTTGACCCATTCGGGAGAAAAAGACCCGTAGCGTTTTTCATTCTGCGGGCGTGATTGATTGTCTGTGCCGGCCGGGCGGTCTGCGCGGAAAAAGAAAGCGCCTCATCTTTCATCCAAAAAACGCAAAGCAAGGTGAAATTGTGAATGAAAAACAAAAATATGAAAAAATTATCCTGAGAATATCCCTATACGCGGGAATGGCCTTTGTGGTCGTAGAGCTTCTGATGTCCTTGTGGAGCAACTCCCAGGCCATTTTGATGGACGCGGTTTTTGACGCGGCGGAATTGATTGTCATTGGCCTTTCCCTGTTTTTGACCCCGCTTTTTTATCAGCCGGTCAGTGAGAAAAAGCCTTACGGCTATTCCCAATTTGAATCGGTGTTTATCATCGTCAAGGGCTTTATGCTCATTTCCGTCACTTTAGGGCTGATTACCAGCAATATCCAGATTTTGCTGCAGGGCGGCCGCCATGTGGACCACGGACAGATTTCCGCCTTTGAGTTTGTGCTGGCGTTTCTCAGCCTTTTGGTCCTCCTTTTGATGCGCCATTTTCATAAAAAAACCGCCTCCCCCACAGTGGAAGCGGAGATTTACGGCTGGAAGGTAGACTTTCTTTGCAGCATCGGGATCGCGCTGGCCTTCTTCGAGCAGATTTTTTTAGCCGATACCCCGGCAAAAAAAATCGCGCCGTATTTCGACCAGATCGTAGCGATCGTCATCGCGCTTTTTATGCTGCCGCAGCCGGTTAAAATGATTGCCGACGCGTTTCGCAGCATTTTCCTGTTTGCCCCAAAAGAGGGCGTCATCCAAAAGGTGAAAGAAATTTCCCACGGGATTTTAGAGGATTTCCAATATACCGGTACTTTTTACGACGTTGTGATCACCGGGCGGCGGATGTGGATCTCCATTTACTTCAAACCGAAAAGCGATGTGATTTCCATGACGCTCCTGCGTGAAATGTATGACGAAATGGATACGGCGCTGGGGCAGGAATTCGATGATTATGCGTTGGAACTGGTGCCGGAACTGGAACAGGAAAACAATCAGAAGGAGGCTTTTTGATGAATCGTTTTTTTCCCGCGGACATTGGCATCATCGGCGGCGGCGACGGGCCAACAGCCATCTTCGTTTCTGGCGGCGGTTCTGTTTTGATTTGGGCCGGCATGGGACTTTTGGCAGCGGCAGCCTGTTTTTGGGTTTATCGGTTTTATCACAAGAAAAAACGCAAATAAAAAAATCCTCCGGGTTTTGGTTCCCGGAGGATTTTTTGTTTAGTCAATTTCGATTTTGGAATACAGCGGCTTGCTGTCGTCCTCAACCTCGACTTTTGTGCGGTTGGGGGTCACGTCCTGCGGGACGTATTTTTCTCTGGGCTGGCGTTTTTCATATCCGCCCCGGCCCGATCTGCCGCTTCTTCCGCCGCGGTTTCCACGGCTGCGCTCGCCGCCTTCCGCCGACCGTTCCCGGTTATAGTTTTTCTTCGGGGGATTGGTAGAGGAAATCACCACTCTGCGGGAAGGCTCTTCCCCGATGGAGGAAGAAGTTACCCCTTCAATGCCCTGAATGGTCGCGTGGATGACCCGGCGTTCATAAGGGTTCATCGGCTCCAGCGTAACGCTGCGGCCGGTCCGAATAACCTGGGAAGACAGTTTTTTCGCCAGATTTTCCAGGGTCTTTTCCCGTTTTTCCCGGTAATTGCCGCTGTCTACCACGATGCGGTAATAATCGCCTTCCATGCGGTTGGCGACCAGCCCCGCCAGATACTGCAAAGCGTCCAGGGTTTCACCCCGACGGCCGATGAGCACGCCCAAGCCTTCCCCATTCAGGGTAAGATTGGCGCAGTTTTCGCTCTCCGTCACATCGATCTGGACATTTTCCAGCCCCATCTGATGGAAGATGCTCTGCAAATAGTCCACCGCGCACTGCGCCTTGGAAATCTCGATATAAACTCTCACCTTTGCCGGGGTCGAGCCCAAACCCAAAAATCCTTTTTTGGGCAGGTCGAGAATCTCAAACTGCGCCTCATCCCGGGATACGCCCATCTGCTCATATGCTTTATCCAATGCCTCATCCACTGTTCTGCCAGTGGCAATGATTTCACGATTCACAATAAAACCTCCATTCCAAACAGCAAAACACTATTCCTCGTCCTCTGTGTAGACATCGCCGTATTTCTCAGCCATCCGACGGCGGGCCTCGGCGATTTTTTTCGCGTTCAGCTCTTTGGCGCTCATGGCTTTTTCGTTTTCTTTTTCATCCAACTGTTTGCCCTGGGCTTTCTTTTCTTTCAAAAGGCGGCGTTCTTCCCGCTCTCTTTCCTTTTCCGCTTCTTCCGCCGCTCTTGCCGCTTCAATAGCCTCAGTCGGATCGTATTTTTTATGCAGCACAGCGGTCTGAGCCATGGTCAGCACGTTGGACAACAACCAGTACATACCAACGCCTGCGGGGACCTGGAAGGCGAACCACAAGGAGAACAGCGGCATGAAATACATCATGCCTTTCATCATCCCGCCGCCGGCCATATCGCCCATTGTCGCCTTATTCTGGCGCTGGGACTGGATGGAAATCAAAAGCGAAGTAATACCGGACAGGATCGGTACCAGCAAAAGAGGCAGATAAACCGACATTGGCTGCCCGTTAGGCGTTAAGGTCGGCGTTGCGGCCAGATTAATGCCTAAAAAAGAAAAGTCCATTGCCTGCGCTTTGGCAATAAAATCGGCGCCCAGTTCACTCCAGGGAGCCGGGTTTGCCTGAATGGCATTGATGACCGAGATTTGAGAAGCCATGGTGTTGCCGGTATTCATTCCCAGGCTAGTGAGAATCTCGGTAGCCTTTTCAATGATTTCGGAGCCAGGCCGGATAATATGCGTGATCGGCTTATAAATAACGTCGATCATACCGAACAGAATGGGGAAGCTGATCAAAGAAGGAAGACATCCGCTCATCGGATTGTAATGTTCCTTCTCATAAAGCTTCATCATCTCTTCATTGAGCTTTTCCTTATTATTTTTATATTTGCGCTGCAGCGCATCCATCTGCGGCTTGAAAATCGCCGTTTTCATCATGGACTTTTGCTGCTTGATCGCCAACGGAAGCTGCAATGCTTTGGTGATAAGGGTAAACAGGATCAGAGCAAGTCCATAGTTTTTTACAATCAAATAGCATACATACATAATCCAGCCGAGAGGCCAGCCGAATACAGTATAAATAAAATTCATTCCTTGTCCTCCGTTTACAAATTTTAAGAAGTCTTTCTGCGCTGAAAAAGCCTGAAGTAGAAGAGGAGGAGCGGCTCAGTCCTTTTTTGAGGCGGAAAACCAATGGAAGGTCTCGGGGACCGGGTCAATTCCGCCGGGGTGAAAAGGATGGCAGCGCAGGATGCGCCGAAGCGCCAAAAACCCGCCCTTCAAAGCGCCAAAACGTTCGATTGCCTGCAGCGCGTAGGAAGAACAGGTGGGATAAAATCTGCAGGTGGGTACTCTTTTGAGTTTAGACAGGTATTTCCGGTACATCCGGATCATCCAAAGCATCCATTTTTTGATCATTTTCCATAAGTCCCAGCTTTTGCAGATGTTTTTGCAAAACAGGTGCGATCTGCGTCGATTTTGCAAGGGGTGTTTTGGTCC